>JAYVCG010000246.1:0-6331 GCA_043750075.1 Acetobacteraceae bacterium
CGGTGGCGCATACATTGTCAGGGCCGTCCTCACGAAGTTAGCTCGCTCATCCCATGCGGGATGCCGCCGGCATCATCACCGAAAGTGGCCAAGAACCCAAAGTCGTTGACACGTTCCGGCACGCGTCTCAGTCCAGGGCGCGCGCGTGGTGTCCGGGAGCGCACGCGGCTGGTGCGGGAAGACCCTCTGGGTCTCAGAGAACTCCCAGGAGTGAAGCCTTATTTTCCCCGCGCCGCCGCCGCCATGGACCCGCCCCCGCTCACCGCCGCGGGGCCGCGTGATCCGGGCACGCTCAGCCGGAACCGCCCGTCTTCCCCCGCGCGCAACGCCGCCTGGGCCGCGAGAGTACTCGTCAACGCGGGCGCGCGCAGCGGCGGCAAGGGCACGATCCCGGCGGGGAAAGACGGTTCGCACACGGAAGCCCTGGCGCTGGCCCCAACAAACGGCGCCGCATCGGCCTCCCGCCTGGGCGCGGGGCGATCGGGTCCGGGCGCGGGAACGTCAGGGCAAGACGCGGCCTCAGCCGGAGCCGCGTCGCGTTTCCCCTCCGCCGGGCGGGCCTGACAGCGGCGCAGTTCAGTGAGATTGCCGAGGAACGCCCGGTTCATCGCCACCACGCCGCTCCGGCCAGAGCGGCGCACCGCCTCCGTCTCCGCGTGCAGTGGGGCTTTGACGCCATCCACGATCAGCGCGTGGAACAGCACGCAATGTCCGGCCAGCATCGCCTCCAGCCCATCGCGCGGCGCCAGACCCACGATCAGCCGCACGGTGGCGTTGAGGCGGATGAGGCGTTGCGCCTCGTTCTCCCCTGGCCGTTCGGCGATGGCCTTGGCCATGTCGCCGATGAGGTGGGTGAACAGAGACTGAAAGCTGGCATCCGGGGAGGGGGACATGAGCGGGGGCCTTGAGGGGGGTAATTGAGGGTATTAAGCCTGTTAGAGGAAAATTGTCAAGGATTAAATGCCATGTATGTGGGTGAAATATAGGTTATTTTTCTTTTGATCGAAATAACTGGTTCATGAGGCGGCGTGGTGCTGACACAAGCTGTTTGAGTGGACGGGATGCGGAGCCTCCTGAAATCTGAAGATTTTTGATGTGCCGCAGCGGGGTCACGTCGCTCACCTGTGTGCGGTTGAGCCAGAGGGTTCGCAGCGCGGTCAGTGCCGCGAGCGGGGTCACGTCGCTCACCTGTGTGCCGGTGAGCCCGAGGGTTTGCAGCGCGGTCAGTCCCGCGAGCGGGGTCACGTCGCTCACCCGTGTGTGGTCGAGCCCGAGGGTTTGCAGCGCGGTCAGTCCCGCGAGCGGGGTCACGTCGCTCACCTGTGTGCCGGTGAGCCAGAGGGTTTGCAGCGCGGTCAGTCCCGCGAGCGGGGTCACGTCGCTCACCTGTGTGTCGTTGAGGTCGAGGCTTCGCAGCGCGGTCAGTCCCGCAAGCGGGGTCAGATAGCGAAGGTTTTTCGATCCATCGACACGAACCGCATCAGGCCAAAAATGTTTGGACAAAAATGAATCAGAAAAAACCATTTCCGTTATAAACGGCCGCCACGCCACCGGCGGGGCTTCTCCGCGCAGCACCATCCGCATCGCCTGTTCCAGGAAATCCAGCGGCGGCGGTCCCCATCTCTCCGGCCAGATCGTGGCAGCATTGGACTTCATTCCGTCGCGGCCGCGGACGCGCGTCAGATTGGCGCCGCGCAGATTGGCGCCCGAGACATCGTAACCGGACACATCGGCGTCCCCGAAATCGACATCGCGCAAATCCGCGCGGCGGAACGCCTGTGCCGGATCGAGACCGGACAGATGGACGAGGGACGCGAAATCCTCCTGCTCCGGCTGGTCCAGGATGGCGATGATCCGGCGCAGACGATCGGGCGGCAGGCTCATGCCGCGGGTTTCCGCCGCAGCCCGGCGCTCGCCAGCACCACCCGTCCCTGAGCGTCGCGCGGTGCCTCCCCGGCGAACAGAAGGCCGAGGATGGCGGCGCGGTTGGGTTTTTGGTCCATGCAGACCGGCGGCGAGTCCGGGTCGGGGGCGTACGCGAAGGTGAACGCGCGCGGGCTGGCGGAGACGGTGATCCTGACCGTGTCATCGCCCGCCGGCCCAGGCTCGATGATGGCGAGAGGATCGTCGCCGATGGGGTTGCCGCGCAGCGTGCCGCCCTCGACGGGACCGGCGAGGGTGATGCCGCCGACGCCGGGCGTGATGTGGTCATGCGGCGCGCGCTCCCCGATCAGGGAGTTTTGCGCGGTCTGATAGCCCGATCCGGTGAGGGCGGCGAAGGCTTCCCGCACCCCGATGATAACGGTGCGGTACTCCTCATCGGTCTGCTCGGCGCTGTCGAAGCGGAGCGTGGCGTGGAGATGCCAGGTCTCCGCCCGGTTGGCTGCGGTGGGCTGATGCAGGATCGCCTCGGCGAGCGCGGTGGGAGCCATGCGGGGCAGTATATCCCACCCATCGCCGGGTTCGGATTCTTCCTCCGGTGGCAGCAGTCCCTGGGCGCGTTCCCAGGCTTCCTTGAGATCGCGGCGATGCCCGGCGTATTCGGGCTTGTCACCGAACAGGGGGTCGAGGACGGGGTTGATGTCCGTGGGCGGGATCGGCGCGTCCGGATTGCGCCAGTTGGCGACACTGTTGGGCGAGACACCCGCGAACCCGGCGAAATCATTGTTGGTCCAGCGCTTCCACCGGCTCGGTGTGCCCTCGACGCGCTGCCCGCGGTTGAGGTGCCCGTCCAGCAGGAGGGCGAAGGCACGGCGTTCTGTTAGGTAGCGAGGTTTGCGGGCCATTGCGGCGTCTTTCTTTGTATTGCGGCCGGATTGGATCGATTGAATCTCTGGCTCGACGATGGACAGTATCTGGAGTCTCCGCAACCCGGAGCACCCCTCACAATGCCCGACTTCCTCCATTTCGCGTGCCACTTCCTGGCCCTTCACGCCCCCGTGGCGCATTGCCTGCTGGCGGTCGTGGAGGCGGTCGCCTACGCCTTCGCCACGGTGGTCGTCCGCTTTTTCCACGACAAGGTCTTCTGGTGTTATCTGACGTTGACGGTGACACAAACAGTCGTCGCGGCTCTGCACTATGGTCTCCTGGCCCTGGGGCATCCCTGATCCGATCGTCGCGCCCCAACAACGGCCGGGCCGCCACCGCGCGGCCCGGAAGGCGCGCGTGTCTGGCGGGAGAGGCTGGGATACGCTCCGCCGCCGGTCTGGCGTCTCAACGCACCGCAATGCCCCGCAACGCACCGCAACCGGCATCGGCGGTCGTATGTTGTCATACCCTGTTCGCGCGAAAACCCGGAAAACCGGAGCGGTTCAAGGTTGGCCGGCACGCGCATGGCCTGGGGTCCGTTCCTGGACCGCGGACAACAGGAATATCACCACAAAGACACAAAGGCACAAAGACATTCCGTTGAATCCACGAAAGGTTCTTTGTGTCTTTGTGCCTTTGTGGTGTCATTGCTTTGTCTTTCCACCGGCACGGCGCGGACGGGCGCGCACGAGGGCCATACAGCCGCTCCGGTTCCGGATTGCCATATGGGCAGGGTGTATCATGAAAGTATTCCTGTTATTTCCTTAACCTTTCCCACACTTTCTTCCTTGCCATCGTATGCAACCCATGGTTTAATTTCTTTTAACAAACACCCGTTTTCGGACAGGCCCGCCATGCCCCTTCCTCAACCCGCCCGCCCTCAGACGCGCCTTAAACCCCAGCCGCGCACGCAACCGTTCCGCTCGGCGGAGGAAGCGTGGCTGTGGACCATGGCCGCGTTGAAAGCCCGCCGCGACGGCGCCCGTTACACCGCCAACCGCGGCACATTCAACCGCCCGTGCGAGCCGGATGACGTGGTGCGCGCCCTCGACGCGCTGTATCGCCGCCGCCGCATCGACCTCGTCCACGCCCGCATCCTGCGCAACTGGGGAGAACGGCAAACGCCCCCCAACCCCGCTTACGCCACCGAACGCTGCGACTTCCGGTTGTGGCGCGAGGCGCTGGACCGGCTGGAATGGCCCCTCCGCGTCAAGGGCATCGTGGCGTAGCCGCGTCAGAAACAGCGTGGCGTAGCCGCGTCAGAAACAGCGTGGCGTGATACCAACTGACCTGTCCATTGACGTGCCGTTCTCTTATCCCGTCATGCCCCGGCTCGACCGGGGCATCCGTCGCGGCACGGTGCTGGCGGGGATGCCCCGGTCGAGCCGGGGCATGACGATGAAACGATCATGGGTCAGTTGGTATAACCGCGTCAGGGACAGCGCACCCTGAACTCAGAAGGACTTCCTTCCCCTCCCATGCATTTTCCCCACAATTTAGGAAATTTTTTCGTTGACAGGAATGACAGCCCAGTTGTAGAACCCTTTCATCAACGGGCGAGGTGCGTCCGCTGACCCATCCATACAGGCCGCGACCCAACCAGGGTCGCGGCCTTTTTCCGTTTGAAGGAACCCTCCCATGGCCTTCGCCATCCGCGAACTCTCCGTCCTCGCTTACGCCAACGGCTTCACGCTGTGGCACTACAAGGCCGGGCCGCACAGCCTCGCCGACATCGGACGCGAGGATTTCTTCGCCGACGCCAGCGACATGATGGCGGCGGGCGACATGGTGATGGTCTCCGGCACCGCCGGAGCCCGCGTCCTCTGCGTCGCCCAGGCCGCCGCCAACCGCGTTCTCACCGCATCCCTGGGCTGACTCCGCGGGGGAGGTGCCGCATAAGGCTGCCATGACCCCCGCTCTCGCCTCCGCCCTGCTGCCCCTGTTGCGCCGCCTCGACCCCGAGCGCGCGCACGATCTTTCCCTCCGCGCCCTCCGCCTGGGTCTGGCCGGGCGTGACACCAGCAGGGACGACTCGGCGCTGGCGATCACGGTGTTTGGCAAACGCTTCGCCAACCCGATCGGCCTCGCCGCCGGGTTCGACAAGGGCGCGGTAGCGGTGCGCGGCCTGATGCGGCTCGGGTTCGGGTTCGTCGAGACGGGAACGGTCACACTCCGCTCGCAGCGGGGCAACCCAAAACCAAGACTGTTCCGGCTAGGACAGGATTTGGCCGTCATCAACCGCTTCGGCTTCAACAATGACGGGATCGACGCCTATCTGCGCCAGGTCGCGGCGTTGAAGCACCGGCCCGTGCCGCTTGGCTGCAACGTCGGCATCAACAAGGAGGGCGCCGATCCCCCCCGCGACTACCCCGCCCTGATCGAGGCCGTGGCCCCCTACGCGGATTACGCGGTCATCAACATTTCTTCGCCCAACACGCCGGGCCTGCGCGACCTCCAGGGCGAGGCGCAACTGACCGCCATCCTCGCCGCCGTCGCCGCTGTCCCCAACCGTCCGCCGGTATTGGTGAAAGTGGCGCCCGACCTGTCGCGGGAGGGCCTCGCCGCCGTGGTCGAGACCTGCGTGGCGCATGGCGTTCAGGGCCTGATCGTCGGCAACACCACCATCACCCGCCCGTCCGGCCTGCGCTCCCCCCAGGCAAACGAAGCCGGAGGATTGTCCGGCGTGCCGCTGTTCGCCTTGTCCACCGCCGTGCTGGCGCGGGCATCGCTGCTGGCGCGCGGGCGGCTGGTGCTTGTGGGCGCGGGGGGCGTGTTCTCGGGCGGGGACGCACTGACAAAGATCCAGGCGGGCGCGTCGCTGGTGCAGCTCTACACCGGCTTCGCGTATCACGGACCGGCGCTGATCCCCCGCCTGAAGCGTGAACTGACCGCTGCCCTGCGCGAAGCGGGTTTCGCGCGGGTCGAAGACGCTGTAGGCACACGGGCGCAAGAGCTTTCGGGATCGTGACATGCGTTATCTGACCGGCTTCGCCCCCCTCGCCGCCGAGTATGACGGCTTCGTGCTCGATCTGTGGGGCGTCATCCATGACGGGGTGAACGCCTTTCCCCATGCCGTCGCGTGCCTGACCCGCCTGCGCGCGGCGGGCAAGAAGACGCTGCTGCTGTCCAATGTGCCCCGCCCCAACGACGCGGTGCGGACGATGATGCGCCGCATGGGCATCGAGGACGCGCTGTATACCGGCATCCTGACCAGCGGCGAGGCCGTCCGCCGCGCGCTGCGATCCCCGCCCGACGCCTGGTGGTCCGCGCTGGGTTCGCGCGTCTATCATCTGGGGCCGGAGCGCGACCGCCCGGTGCTGGAGGGCCTGCCTCTGACCCTCGCCGCGACCCCGGCGGAGGCGGATTTCGTGCTCAACACCGGCCCCGACGATCACCGCGACCCCAGCGATATCAACGAGTTCGAGCCAACATTGCAAGAATGCGCCGCGCACCGCCTGCCGATGATCTGCGCCAACCCCGATCTGGAAGTCATCCGCGGCGGCGTGCGCGTGCTGTGCGCGGG
>JAYVCG010000247.1:0-3231 GCA_043750075.1 Acetobacteraceae bacterium
CGGCCCACGCGTCACCGTCTTCACCAAGGACGGCCGCCAGTTCACCCGCGAGGGCACGGGCCGCGAGTTCATCTGGGATTTCGAGGAAGAAGTCCGCCGCATCGAACCCATCGTCCCCGCCCTCGCCATCTCCCCGGAACGCTTCGCGGGTCTGGCCGATACCTGCCGCACGCTGGAAGAAACCGAAATCGCGTGGGAGCCGTTGATCCTGCTGACCGTCCCCGCCTGACGCTTTCCTTCCCCGCCGCGTCCTGGTCCGATTCCGTCCACGAGCGGCGGGAGACATCGAACGGCGGACAGGCGATCATCCCACGATGGCCGCCTGTTGGATCAACCGCCAGGCGGCGTCGGACATGGTGGCGCCTTCCTGGACCCGGCGCATGGCGCGGTCCTCGGCCTGGCGCACGCGCTCCAGGCCCGCGAGCACGGTTTCCAGGCGATGCGCGGGGATCACCACCACCCCGTCCGCGTCGCCCACGATCACGTCGCCAGGGTTCACGTGGACATCGCCCAGGGTGATGGGAGCGCCGACGGTGGCTGGGCCGTTCAGGGCGGGGGAGTTAGGTTGGATTCCCGCGCAGAACAGCGGCAGACCGGCGGCGATGATGCCCGCCTTGTCGCGTGCGAGCCCGTCGGTGACGAAGGCCGCGATGCCTTTGTTTTTCATCATGCCCGCCGCGAGATCGCCGATCACCGCCGTTTTGGTGAAAGCGTCATTGGCGCAGATGATAACGTCGCCTGTCTGGGCTTCCGACAGAGCGGCGAACACGGCCAGCACGTCGGCCGGGTAGGCGAAGGCGGTGAGAGCCGGGCCCACGAAGCTGGCGTTCGCCGGGTCGCAGGGTTTGATGCGGTAATCCAGCGCGCCGCGTCCTTCCATCACGTCGGCGAGATGCGAGGTCTGGGCGCCGCGGAACTGTGCGATCAGTTTGGGATCGGGGCGGTGGAAGCCGCGATGGATGGTCACGAGGGGCGGGTTGTCGAGCATGGTCTGGCCTTTGACAGGAGAAGATGGAGACGGTGGCGCGTTCGCCGTGTCAGGGCAACGGGGCCTCGACGGCGCCAGCGCATGATTGCCAAAAGCCCAGCTTTTGGCTCTCGTCCATGGGTGCCAAAATCGTGCGGTTCTCCGCCGCCGCGCCCGGACGAACGCCGTGCCGGGGGGAGGGGACGCGAAAGGCTTTAACACGGAGGATACGGAGGACCACTGGAGCGAAGGGGCACGGAGGTTTTCCAGGGAAACCCATGGACCCGCGCGGATGCCGCGCGAAGCGCCCGCCTTCCTTCTCCGTGCGCCTTCGTGGTCCTCCGTGTCCTCCGTGTTAAAGCCTTTCGCGTTCCCTCGCCCACGCTACAGCGTCATGGGAGAGTCGCATGGTGCCGCGCCTCCCCTTGCCTGAAACCCATGCGGACTGATAGCCGCTACGCTCATGATCGCCCTCTCCCCCGCCCCCGCCAAACTCCCCCCCGGCCGCCGCGTCTACGCCATTGGAGACATCCACGGTTGCGCCGCGCAACTGGCCAATTTGCACGCGAAAATCGAGCAAGACCTGGCACAACGCCCGATCGCCTCGGCCCTGCTGCTGCACATCGGCGATTACGTGGACCGCGGCGTGGACACGAAGGGCGTGATCGCGCGCCTGGTGGATGGCTCGCCCATTCCCGGCACCGAAATGGTCAACCTGATGGGCAACCACGAGAACACCATGATCGAGGCTCTGAACGGCGAACGCGCCGCCGCCACCGACTGGCTGTTCACTGGCGGGCGGCCCTCGCTGCAAAGCTATGGCGTCGATCCGGACAGCCCGCGTGAGACCTGGCGTCAGCACGTTCCGGATTCGCACATGCGCTTCCTGCGCGAACTGAAGCTGATGCACCGCGAGGGCGGATACGTCTTCGTCCATGGCGGCGTCCGGCCCGGCGTGCCTCTGGAACAACAGGCGCGCGATGACGTGCTGCGGATGCGCCAGCCCTTCCTGTATTCCGAGATGAAGTTCGGCGCCGTCGTCGTGCATGGGCACTCCCCGGTGAAGGCGCCGGTCGTCCGCCATAACCGCATCGCCATCGACACCGGCGCGGTGTTCGGCGGGGAGATGACCTGTCTGGTGCTGGAAAACGACCAGCTTGGCTTTTTGACCGCCGAGCCCGTGGGTGAACCGGTTTCCATCGCGCATCGCTGACCGTGTCCAGACACACGTTTTTTGCCGGGGTGCTGGCGGCGTTTGTCGGCTTCGCGTCCTCCTTCGCCGTGGTGCTGAAGGGGTTGACCGCGATGGGCGCGTCTCCGGCGCAGGCGGCGTCCGGGTTGATGGCGCTGTCGGTGGCGATGGGGGTGTGCGCGATCGTGCTCAGCCTGTGGCGGCGCGAGCCGGTCAGCATCGCCTGGTCCACACCGGGGGCGGCGCTGCTCGCGTCCTCCGCCGTGCCTGAGGGCGGGTTTCCGGCCGCGGTGGGCGCGTTCCTGGTCAGCGGCGGATTGATCGTGCTGGCGGGATCGTGGCGGCCATTGGGGCGGGTGGTGGCGGCGATCCCGTCCTCGCTGGCCAACGCGATG
Organism: Acetobacteraceae bacterium; assembly: GCA_043750075.1. Classification (GTDB taxonomy): domain Bacteria; phylum Pseudomonadota; class Alphaproteobacteria; order Acetobacterales; family Acetobacteraceae; genus Rhodopila. The sequence goes on from JAYVCG010000247.1 coordinate 2,555, forward strand.
CTGGCGGGAGTGCTGCTCACTCTGTGCCTGGCGCCGATGCGCGCGGTGGCGGCGCTGCCGTTGCTGGCCCTGCCCATCGTCCTGGTCTGGGCTGTCGTCTGGCGGTTCGCCCGGCTGTATGCCCTGCCCGCCGCCGTGGCCGTGATGATCGCGCTGCTGGCGGCCCAGGGGAGCGGGGGGCAAACGGTGGAGTGGCTGGCGGGGCCGGTGCTGGTGATGCCGGTCTGGTCCACCGCGGCGGCGATCGGCCTGGGGCTGCCGCTGTTCCTGGTGACGATGGCCTCGCAGAACATTCCCGGCATGGCGGTGCTGTCGGTCAACGGCTACAGGCCACCCTCCGGGCCGCTGTTCCAGGCCACCGGCCTGTTCACCCTGCTGGCGGCACCGTTCGGCGGCCACGCCGTCAACCTCGCCGCCATCACCGCGGCACTCTGCGCCGGTCCCGACGCGCATCCCGATCCCGCCCGCCGGTACTGGGCCGCGGTCAGCGCGGGCGCCACCTACATCGTGTTCGGCCTGCTGGCGGGCGCCGCGACCGGGTTGATCGCCGTCTCCCCTCCCCTCCTCATCGAGGCCATCGCCGGTCTCGCCCTGCTCGGCGCCCTGGGCGGCGCGCTGATGGGCGCGGTGCGGGAGGCGGAGGAACGCGAGGCGGCGTTGATCACCTTCCTGGTCAC
>JAYVCG010000248.1:0-6159 GCA_043750075.1 Acetobacteraceae bacterium
GTCATCGCCAGAGGCACGCCGATGCGGCGGATTTCCCAGTGCAGTTCAACGCCCGTGGCCATCTGGACGCGGCGGCGGACGTCCTCGCCCAGGGCTTCGATGTCGGCGGCGGTGGCGGCGCCGGTGTTGATGAGGAAGTTGCAGTGTTTTTCGGACACCATCGCGCCGCCGAGGGTCAGGCCGCGGCAACCGGCGGCGTCGATGAGTTCCCAGGCCTTCATGCCGCCCGGCATCGCGTCGGGGTTGCGGAAGGTGGAGCCTCCGGTGCGGGCGCGGACGGGCTGGGAGGCTTCGCGCGCCGTCCTGATCTCCGCCATGCGCGCCGCGATCACCGGGGTGGCGCCGGGTTTCGCCGCCAGCCGGACGCGGGTGATGACGCTGCCGGGGGGGACATGCGCGTGGCGGTAGCCGAAGGCGAGGTCGGTCGAGGACAGGCGGCATTTCTGGCCGTCGCGCGTCACGCACTCGGCCCAGGAGAGGACGTGCGCGAGTTCGCCGCCATAGGCGCCCGCGTTCATGGCGACGGCGCCGCCGATGGAGCCGGGGATGCCGGACAGGAATTCAAGTCCGGTGAGGCCGGCGGCGGCGGCGGTCTCGGCCACGGTCAGGTCCAGCGCGGCGGCTCCGGCGATAACGCCATCCGGTTCGACGGTGATGGTGGAGAAGCCACGGGCGAGGCGGATCGTCACGCCGGGCAGACCGCCATCGCGGATGATCAGATTGGAGGCGGTGGCGATCACATGCACCGGCGTGGTCGAGTCCAGCCCGCCCAGAAGCACCGCGAGATCGGCGGCATCGGCGGGCCGGACCAGGAACTCGGCGGGACCGCCGACGCGGAACCAGGTGAAGGGCGCCAGGGGTTCATTGGCCTTCACGCGGCCCCGGATCGGCGGCAGGGCATGGAACGTGCCACCAGATAACGCACCGGACGCCCCACCGGACATTCCACCGGATGGCAGTCCGGTTTCCCGCGGTTTGACCGCCGCCTTCACGCGCCACCGCCCATGCCACTGGCCACGCCGCCGCCCATGCCACCACCGGATATCGGCCCGCGCCGCGCCGTGGACTGCAACGCCGCCAGTTCCCTTGGCAGGGCGGCGGCCCATTGGGTGATCGAACCGGCGCCGAGGCAGACCACGTAATCTCCCGGTTTGGCGATGGCGTGGACCATCTCCGCCAGACGCGCCGGGGCGGGCAGCGGGACGACGCTGCGGTGGCCGCGGGCGCGCATGCCCTCCACCAGGGCGTCGCGGTCCATGCCGGGGATCGGTGCCTCCCCGGCGGCGTAGACATCGGCGACGATGACGGTGCCGGCATCGTTCATGCAGGCGCAGAATTCCTTGAACAGCGATTGCAGACGGCTGTAACGGTGCGGTTGCACGACGGCCACCACGTCGCGGGCCCCGGCCTGACGGGCGGCTTTCAGAACGGCGGCGATCTCGACCGGATGGTGACCGTAATCGTCGATGACGGTGATGCCCCCGGCTTCCCCGGTGCGGGTGAAGCGGCGCTTGACCCCCTTGAAGCCGAGGAAGCCGTCGCGCAGCACGCTGTCGCTGATCTCCATCTCGATGCCCACGGCGATGGCGGCGAGGGCGTTCTGGACGTTGTGTTCCCCCAGCATCGGCAGGCGGAATGGCCCCATGCGGCGGGAGCGGCCGCGGATGCGGTCGGCGACCACGACCTCGAACGTCGAGCCAAGCTGGTTCAGCACCATCTTGTCGGCGCGCACATCGGCCTGCGGGGAAAACCCATAGGTGACGATGCGGCGGTCGGACAGGCGGGGGATCATCTGCTGCACCGCCGGATGGTCGATGCACAATACGGCGAAACCATAGAAGGGGATGTTGGCGACGAACTGGTCATAGCCCGCGACCATCGCCTCGGCGGTGCCCCAGTGGTCGAGATGCTCGGGGTCCATGTTGGTGACGACGGCGATGACGGCGGGCAGGCGGAGGAAACTGCCGTCGCTCTCGTCGGCCTCGACCACCATCCACTCACCGTCGCCCATGCGGGTGTTGCTGCCATAGGCGTTGATGATGCCGCCGTTGATGACGGTGGGATCGAGATGCGCCGCTTCCAGCACGCAGGCGATCAGGCTGGTGGTGGTGGTCTTGCCATGCGTGCCGCCGACGGCGATGGCCCATTTCAGGCGCATCAGCTCGGCCAGCATCTCGGCGCGGCGGACCACGGGAATGAGGCGGGCGCGGGCGGCCAGCACCTCGGGGTTGTCGCGCTTCACCGCGGTCGAGACGACGACGACGCGGGCATCGCCCAGATTGGCCGCGTCATGGCCGATCGAAACCGCGATGCCGTTCTCCCGCAGCCGCTGCACATTGGCGGATTCGGAAATGTCGGAGCCCTGCACGGCATAGCCAAGCGTGTGCAGCACCTCGGCGATGCCGGACATGCCGATGCCGCCAATGCCGACAAAATGGATTTTGCCAATCGTGAGTGGCAGGGCCCTCATGCTTTTATCTCCTGGCGGGCCAGTTGCTGAACCAGATCGGCGAGCGCGGCGGCGGCGCCCGGTTGGGCCACGGTCCGCGCCCCGGCGGCGGCGCGGACCAGGGGGGAATCACCGGCGGCGGCGCCGGGGGTGGTGTTGTCCGCCAGCAGGCGCGTGAGGCTGTCCGCCAGACGCGCCGCGGTGAAAGTGGGTTGCGGCATGATCCAGGCGCCACCCGCGTCAGCCAAAGCGCGGGCATTGGCGCTCTGGTGGTCGTCGATGGCGCCGGGCAGCGGCACCAGGATCGCGGGCCGTCCGGCGATGGCGAGTTCCGCCACGGTGGAAGCGCCCGCCCGCGCGATCACCAGATGCGCGGCGCGCAGCCGGCCGGCGACATCGGCGAAGAAGGGCGCGAGGTCCGCGGCGATGCCATGGTCCTGATAAGCGGCGCGCACCCGGTCAAGGTCCTCGGCGCGGCATTGTTGCGTCACCCGCAGCCGGGCACGGAGCGCGTCAGGCAGCCGGGTCAATGCCTCCGGCACGATGTCGCTGAACACCCGCGCGCCGAGGGAACCGCCGAGTATCAACAGATGCACCGGGCCATCGGGCGGGGTGTAGGGGGCCGTGCTCAGCGCCATGATCGCCGGGCGGGCCGGATTGCCCGTCACCACCGTGCGCACGCCCTTGGGCACGCGCACGGTGGCGGCGAAACTCAGAGCCAGGACGCTGGCGTGCCCGGACAGGAAACGGTTGGCGCGGCCAAGGACGGCGTTCTGTTCATGCAACACGACCGGCGGCCGGTCACGCAGCAACCGCGTGGCGAGCACCGGCGGCACGGCGGGATAACCGCCGAACGCCACCACCGCGGCGGGCCTGATCCGGGCCAGGATGCCGCGCGCCTTCACCACCCCCGCGGCCAGCGCCAGCACGGCCTTGCCCGCCCGCGCCACGCCACGGCCCGCGATGCCCGCGCCCGGCAGCACATACTGATCCCGCGCATTGAAAACCGTGCTGTTCAACGCGCCGGAGCGCGCGTCGGTCATCAGCACGACCCACTGGCCGCGCGCGATCAACGCGGCGGCGAGGGCCTCGGCGGGATAGAAATGCCCGCCCGTGCCCCCGGCGGCGATGACGATCGGGCGGAGCGCGGGGCCTCTCATGGCGCGGCCTCCTCACGTACGCGGGGCTCGTGGACACGATCCGCCCGGACCCGGTCTGTCCCCCAATCCACCCCCCGATCCGCTGAAGCCCGATCCACCTGGACACGGCTGGCGCGTGGCCGGTCTTCTGACGGCCGCCCCTCCATTCCCCGGTCACCTCCCCCTCTCGTCTCCTCTCTCCTGGCATCCCTTACCCTGGGCCTGGTCAGCGACAGCAACATGCCCATGCCGAGACCGACGGCCACCGCGGAAGACCCGCCATAGGAAATGAACGGCAGCGTCATCCCCTTGGTCGGCATCATGCCAAGGGTGGAAAACAGATTGATCATCGCCTGCAATCCAAAGCCCGCGATCAGGCCAGTACAGGCCACGACGACGAACGCATCCTGCTCCCGCATCAGGCGCAGCAGCCCGCGCAGGACGATGAAGCCGAACACGCCGATCACCAGCACGCAGACGACCAGACCGAATTCCTCGCCCACCACGGCGAAGACGACATCGGCGTGCACGTCGGGGATGGAGTCCTTCACCTGCCCCTCCCCGGCGCCGCGGCCAAACAGACCACCGCCGGAGAACGCCTCCATCACCTTCTCGATCTGATAATTGCCGCCCTTGCCGTACATGAACTGATCGAAGCGGCGGCGCACATGCGGCAGCAGCGTGTACAGCAGCACCCCGCTCCCCCCCGCGAGGCTCAGCCCCAGGCCGACCCAGAGCAAATTGATGCCGCTGATGAACAACTGGATCATGAACACGGCGCCGATCACCGCCATCATGCCGACATCGGGCTGCTTCTTCAGGATCGCGGCGATCACCAGGAACAGGCCAAGCGCGATCAGCGTGCCGCGGAACCGCCACGCGGGCCGCTGCCCGGCGATCAGCCAGGCGGTGGTCAGCGCGAAGCACGGTTTCAGGAACTCGCTTGGCTGGACGCGGTTGCCCGCGATCGAGATCCAGCGTTGCGCGCCCTTGGTTTCCACGCCGATCACGATGGTCAGGGCCGTGGCCACCAGCGCGCCCGCGAACCCCACCAGCGCCAGCCGCCGCACCATTCTGGGCGGCAGCATGGACACGCCGACGATGATGCCCAGGGACAAGGCGAGGAACACGAGTTGTTTCAGGATGAACAACTCGCGTGAGGCCTTGATCCGTTCCGCCACCGCCGGGCTGGCCGCCAGGACCATGATGTAGCCGCAGCCGACCAGGATGAACAACGCGCCCAGGGTCCAGCGATCGACGGTGAGCCACCAGCGGGCGAGAGGGGTGTTGTCGGCGCGGGAAAAAGTGATCATCGGGCGCCTCCGGCTGTGGTGGACGGGGGACAGGGATGGCGCGCGGCGCGGCGGATTTCGTTCAGGCGCGGGTCCTGGCGGAAAGACGTGGTTCTGATGCCTCGCGACATGGGCCTGAGCCGCGCGCGGGATCGCGAAGGGTTTTCACCACGGAGACCACGGAGAACCACGAAGGCGCACGGAGAATAAAATATCACTGTACCGCGCGGCCATGAGGTCAACCGTGGTTTGCCCTCGTGTTTCAGGGAAAAATCTCCGTGCGCCTCCGTGGTTCTCCGTGGTGAGAGTCTTTCCTTTCCCTCCACCCGGCATGACGTGTGCCAAGGGGATGCGACATGGCGCGCGTCCGCCGGTTCAGACCAGGACAAGACGCGAAAGCAGATCAGCACGCTCATCCCGCCATCCTCCCCGCATGGGCGATGTCCGGCATCAACTCCCGCGCGAGTTCGCCAAAACGCTCGCCCCGGTGTTCATAGCTTTTGAACTGGTCCCAGCTCGCGGTGGCGGGGGACAGCAGCACGACCGGCGCGTGCGTGCGCTTCGCGGCGGCGAAGGCGGCGGGAACGGCGGCGTCGAGGGTTTCCACGCGGTCGAACGGCACGCCGTGCCTGGCCAGCGTGGCGGCGAACAGGGGGGCGTCGCGGCCGATCAGCAGCGCATGGGCGATGCGGGGGAAATGCGGGATCAGCGGCACGATGCCGCCTTCCTTGGCCATGCCTCCGGCGATCCAGATCAGGCGATCGTAGCAAATCAGCGCCCGTTCGGCGGCGTCGGCGTTGGTGGCCTTGCTGTCATTGACGAAAGTAATGCCGTCGATGGTGACGACGCGCTGCTGGCGGTGCGGCAATCCGGGATAAGAGGCGATGCCGGACGCGATCCGCGCGCGGTCCAGCCCCAGGAACGCGGCGGCGGCGGCGCAGGCGGCGGCGTTCTGGGCGTTGTGCGCGCCGGGCAGCGCGATCGCGTCCTTCATGCGCAGGATCGGACCAGAGGCATCGCGCAATACCCCATCCTGACAGAACACATCGGCCAGCGCCGCGCCGGGACCACGCGTGACGGCCCCATCCGCGCCAGGGCCGGAACCGGAGCCGGAGACACGGATCACCCTGGCCGGGCCCGCGTCCAGTTCCGTGGCCATGGCGCGCGACAGTGCATCCTCCACGCCGAGGATGGCGAGGCCGGTGGCGGTCTGGCGGTCGAACACGGCGCGCTTGGCCCGTGCGTAGCCCGCCATGTCGCCGTGGCGCTCCATGTGATC
>JAYVCG010000249.1:0-7126 GCA_043750075.1 Acetobacteraceae bacterium
CTGATGGGCTTCGGCCATCGCGTGTTCCACGGCAACGACCCGCGCGCCGAGGCGATGCGTCAGGCGATGCTGAGCATGGGGCCGATGGCACAACGCCTCGCCTTCGCCACGCGCGTCGAGGCAAGCGTCGCCACCGTTATCGAACGGGTCAAACCCGGCCGCCGTCTGCCGCCGAACGTGGAGATCATGGCGGCCCTGCTGCTCGACGCCGTGGGCTTCCCGCGGGAGGCGTTCACGCCGGTCTTCGCCGTGGGCCGCTGCGCCGGGTGGATCGCACATGCGCTGGAGCAGCAAAAGACCGGGCGGATGATCCGGCCCGTGTCGGCGTATGTGGGGCCGGCGGTGTGAGGGGGGAAAGACGCATGCCCCGCTGGCTCGGGCGGTAGGATTCGAACCTACGACCAATCGGTTAACAGCCGATTGCTCTACCGCTGAGCTACGCCCGACCAGACCCCGTGCGGGGAGCGCGACTATCTAGTGTCCCCGCGCCGCCCGGTCAACCGCGTTCCTGATCCCACCCGGCATGAACCCGTCCCCCGCCCTGACCACCAGGCAACCCATCAGTCCTGATCCGCGTTCACCACCTGCAAAAAAATGCATCTCTCCCCCACACCGGCCGCTGTGCCCCATTGGCCGCCGCCCCGGACCCTGTATGATGATGGCGGCGCGAGAGTGGCGGAACGGTAGACGCAGTCGGCTCAAAATCGACCGCCTTTCAGGCATGGGGGTTCGAATCCCCCCTCTCGCACCAATTTTTCTCCATCAATGCCCCTGCCGGCAATGCCCCTGCCGGCAATGCCTTCCTGCCGGTGCCCCCTCACAGGAAGCCGATGGAAATCCATGGCACCGCCGCGACCACGATCAGCCCGATCAGCATCGCCAGCAAATACGCCATGATCGGCCGGATGCCGAGGTTCGGATCAACCCGCCCGATCGCGGCGGCGGCGTAGAACCCCACGCCGAACGGTGGCGCGAACAGGCCGATGCCCATCGCCAGCACCGTCACCATCGCGTAATGAACCTCATGGACGCCCATCTTCTGCGCGATCGGAAACAGCAGCGGGCTGAACAGCACGATCACCGGGATGCCCTCCAGCACGCTGCCCAGTACCACGAACGCCACGATCGACACGGCGAGGAACGAGTATTTCCCCCCCGGCAGCGCCCCCATCGCGTCCGCCAGTTGCTGCGAGAACCCCGATTGCGTCAAAGCCCAGGCCATGGCGGTGGCGGCGCCGACGATGAGCAGGATGGCGCCGGAGAGGGAAGCGGTCTCCACCAGCATCGGCACCACCCGTGACCAGTCGAACTGACGGTAGACCAGCAGGCCGATCACCAGCGTGTAGGCGATGCCGATGGTGGACACCTCGGTCGCGGTGGCCACGCCCTCGACCACCATGAAGCGGATCACGAAGGGCAGCGCCAAAGCGGGCAGGGACGCGATCAGCGCCCGCCAGATTTCGGCCGGGGTGGCGCGATGGATGTGGGACAGATCCTCGTTCCGGTAGCGATGCCGCACCACCATGCACAGCGCCACCCCCAGCACCACACTGGGCAGCAGCCCGCCGGTGAACAGCGCGGCGATCGACACGCCGGTCACTGAGCCGATGGTGATCAGCACCAGTGACGGCGGCACGGTTTCCGTCTGCGCCCCGGTGGCCGACAGCAGCGCCACCAGATCGCCGGGTTTGGCGCCGCGCTTGATCATCTCGGGGAACAGCGCGGGCGCCACCGCCGCCATGTCGGCGGCCTTCGAGCCCGAGATGCCCGAGACAAGATACATCGCCCCCACCAGCACATAGGACAGCCCGCCGCGCACATGGCCCAGCAACGAGGCGAGGAACGCCACCATCGTCTTCGCCATCCCGGTCATCTCGATCAGCAGGCCGAGGAACACGAACAGCGGCACGGCGAGCAGGATCAGATGCGACATGCCCTCGTAGAAACGGCCCACGAACAGCAGCATGGGCACGTCCGTGGTCAGCACCATGTAGGCGAAGGTGGAGACCGAGAAGGCGATGGAGATCGGCACCCCCGCCAGCACCGACAGGCCGACGATGACCACGAAGAAGATCACCAGGTTGGCGTTGCCCAGATGCTCCATGTACGGGTCCGCCAGCGGCGCGTACCACGCGGCCAGAGCGGCCAGCGCGATGATGCTCAGGGCCAGCGGCGCGGGCATCTGGCGGAACAGCCGGGGGATGGCGATCAGGATCATCAGCGCGAAGCCCACCGGCAGCGGCGCCGTCAGCCAGGCTTTCGACACCTCCAGCCCCGGCATGAGGATGCGCGCGACCTCCTGGACGTATTCGATCGAGGGGCGCAGCACGACGGCCAGAAACACCAGCCCGGCGGCGGCGGCATAGACTTCCAGCGCCACCGACCAGCGGTGTCCGGCGCGGGCGGTCAGCGCGGTCATCCGCATGTGCTCGCCGCGATTGAGCGCGACGGCCGAGCCGATCATGCCCAGCCACAGGAACACCGCCTGCGCCAGCTCGTCGGTCCAGATCAGCGGGCTATGGAAGACGTAACGGGCGACGACGCCCATGAACAGGATGACGATCTCCGCCACCACCAGCAGCGCCGCGATCAGTTCCAGCACACGGGCCAGCGGGCGTTCCAGCGCATCGGCCCAGTACGTGATGGCGGTCTGACGCGCCGGGGATGGCGTGCCGCTCAGACTGTCCATGGTCGTGTTTCCCCTGAGTGTCTGGCCGGAAAGTTTGTCCGGTGAAAGGCTCGAAAAATCGTCATGCCCCGACCGGGCCGGGGGATGACAGTTGTTGTTGAACCCGCCTGGAACTCTTTCCGGACGGACGCTGAGCGCGCGTTCAGCCGACCGGGCCGGTGATGTCTTCCAGCAGCTTCCAGGCCTCGTCGCCCATCTTCTGTTTCCATTCGGCGTAGAAACCCACGTCCTTCAATTTGGCGCGGAACGGGGCGGTGTCGGCCACCGTGTTCATGATCATGCCCTTCTCGACCATGAATTTCTTGGCTTCCTCGTTCAGGGCCAGCAAATCCCCGCGCGCGTCCATGCCCGCCTGGTCGTAACTTTCCATCAACAGATCAGCCATGTCCTTCGGCAGCCGGCCAAAGGCGCGCGGATTGATCAGCACGAACCAGCCGTCCCAAAGATGCGAGGTCAGGGAAAGATATTTCTGCACCTCGTACAACCGCGTCGTCTTCATCAGCGAGGTGGAGGCTTCCTGCCCATCCACCACCCCCGTCTGCAACGCGGTATACAACTCGGAAAAATTCATCGACGTCGGCGCCGACCCGATCGCCTTCCACATCGACACCTGGATCGGACTGGGCGGCGCCCGCATCTTGAAACCTTGCAGATCGGCGATGCTGTTGATCGGCCCCTTGGATGAGGTGATCTCGTGAAAACCGTTGTCCAGGATGCGGTTGGTGCTGAGATACCCCGCCTTTTCCAGATCCTTGCGCAGCAACTGCCCGAGCTTGCCATCGGCGGCCCGCCAGATTTGCTCATAATTCTTGAAGGCGAAGGGAATGCTGAAGGTCGAACTCAACGGCGCCGCCGTGGCGGTGATGACGTTCGACAGCACCATCATGTGAACGCCGCCGACGCGCACCTGGGTGAAGGTGTCGATGTCAGTGCCCAACTGGCCGGAGTGGAACACGTTGACCTCGAACCGGCCGCCGGATTTCTGCTTGATCCGCTCCGCCGCCTCGATGAAGCGGATGGTGGACGGGTGCGACGCGGGCTGCGAGCTGGTGAATTTCCAGTTGATCTCCGCCGCTTTGGCGAAGCGCGGCAGCAGAATGGAGGCACCGGTGACGGTGCCGGCCGCCAGAGCCTGACGTCGTGAAATCTGGATCATCGCGTGTTTCCCCACCCAATTTTGACGCAGGCTTATCACAGCGGGAGCCCGTTGCAAGCCATGGGCGGGGCATGAAGGCATGGGTCACTGTTCAGGCGGGCTGGCATGAGCGGGCGCGCTCCGGTCAGGTTTGCCTCAGCGTCCGTCCGGAAAGTCGGAGTATGTCACAACGAAGATTTTCACCACGGAGTTCGCGGAGAACCACGGAGGGTCTTCGCGCGGCACGCGCCGTTTTCCTTCTCCGTGGTTCTCCGCGTCCTCCGTGGTGAAAACCTTCGTTGTGACACAGGCGGACTTTCCAGACGGACACTCAGATTTCCAGCAGCGGGAACGGCTCGTCCAGGATCACAAGCCGGTTGTGGAACAGCCACGCGCCATCGGCCTTGTGCAAATCGCACTCATACCGACAGCCCCTTGGAGTGACCCATCCCCTTTCCCCCGTCATCCCCCGGCCCGGCCGGGGGATCTCGCGCGGCACGGTGCTGGTACGGATCCCCCGGCCGGGCCGGGGGATGACGGGGGATGGGGCAATGGAAAGGGCCGTTGGTATCATACCAACTGAGCCGCATCATCTGGCTCTCGCCATCCACGGTGAAGGACATGCGACGTTCCCTCACAATTTCAGCGCGGTGATCGCATCGACCAGGACACGATGCGCCTTGTCCACCTCGGCCTGCGCGGTCTCGATGGTTTTGCGGATTTGCTCGATTTTCGTTTCATCCGCGTCCAGCGCGCGGGTCAGACGGGCGCGCAAGGGATCGGCGGCGGTGACGGAGACGAGGTTCTTACGGATGCGCTCCTCATTCGCCTCCACGTCCTCCAGCATTTTCTTCTGCCGTTCCACCTCCGTTTCCTTGCGCGCCTCCTCCCGCCGCAAATCGAGCACTTTTCGTAATGCCGTCCGAGCGGCCGGGTTCAGAGTCTGCTCATCGACGATCGCGCGCAACGTCGCCTCATCGCCCTCCACCAGCGCCAAAGTCTGACGCACCGGCAGATCGAGCCAGGCGGTGATGACCCGCCGCTCCCCCGGCGTCAGCGAGACCGCGATGCGGAACGCCGTCGCGGTCTGCTCGATGACACGGGTTTTCTCGTCGTCCAATGTCAGACTTTGTTCCGGGTTCGATTTCGGAATTTCCAGCAGCAGATCGCGCGCCTCCCGCGCCGGGCCGGTCAGGGTCAGCTTCACCACCTGCCGGCTCCGCACCGTGTAGTTCAAGACCCCATCCGCCACGCTGAGCGAAACCGTCACATTCGCCTGCCCCGAAACCCCCGTCTCCACCGTCGTCCGTAAATCCTGCGCGAACGACAGCAGCCGCGTCTCGCCCGAGGGCAGGCCGCCCATCCGCGCATCGCCCGCGAACGCGGCGCCATTGCCGGAATCGTACAGCGTCAGCACCCCGGCGGGCAGGCTGCGCGGATCGTCGTTCTTCACGCGCACGGCGGCGAGGGGATGCGTGGCCCTGAACGGCACCAGCCCGATGCGCGGCGCGGGCATCTCCCGGTCGATGATCGGCACGTTGGCGGTATGACCGGCGGCGAGATCGACCGGCTGCGCGAGCGTGAAAATCGTTTCTTCCGAGGATTCATCCGCCGCCACCTCATCCGCCGGCGCCGCCATCTCGGCGGACGCCGCCTTGGCGGTGGCGGCCGGCGCGGCGGCGCCACGGCCCGCCGCCCATGACCGCCGCAGCATATCAGCGGACATTGGGGGAGACGGAGGCGCGAGCGACGCCTGCTGGCCTGGCGCCGCCCGCGCCCGCGTGTCGATCGCGGGCAGCACGCGGCCGAGGATTTCCACCGGCACTTCGGGGCGCTGCACGAAATAGCTCTGATACAGCGATTGGCGGAACGTCACCGGGTTGCCGTACTGCAACGTCAGCATGACGCCCTTCCAATCGGCGCCGGACTGATTTTCCAGCGTCGCCCATCCTTGCAGACGCGCCATGGGCGAGGGACCGGCGGGCAGCATCATCCGGTACGTGGCCTTCCACAGCGGCGCCCCGGCGACATAGCCGACCGACACCGTGCGTTTGCCGGTGCCCTTCACACGGATGGTCAGTTGCCGCGTGGCCCGGTTGGCGTCGCGCCGCCTCGCCTCCACCGCGCGTTCGATACGGGCGCGCAACGCGGGATCGCTGACCTGGACGGTATCCGCGTCCTCCAGCACGAACTGGCGCAGCCCCTCCGCGCCCAGTACCGTGACACGGGTGCGCTGGGTTGTGATTTTGTCGTTCGTTTCGGTCACTGGCTCGGCGCGCACGATCCGCCCGGTCATGGGACGCGGACCCTGCACCGTGACCTCGATCCCGCGCAGCGCGTTCAGATAGGCGGCGGGGGAGTCGAGCGCCTCCGGCCCGAACGGCGCGTCACCGAACGCCTGCACCGTGTCGTCGCGGCCCGGCAGTTCGACCCCGGCGACACCGCCCGCGCCATCGAACACCACCAATGATTTCAGAATGTCATCGACCTGCTCCAGCGGCACGGCGAGGCCAAGCGTCTCGCTTCCCTCCACCTCGGCGGCGTATTCGAAATACCCGACCCCGCCCGAGGACAGCATCACGCGCTTCAGGGTCAGTTCCGCCGCCACCGCCTGTCCCCCCAGACCCAACAGCAGCACCGTGGTCAAACCGAGACGTGTCATCGCGCGTTCCCCCCTGATGATCGGATCGTTGCTTAGCACGGCGGACCGCCGAAGCGTTCCTTTTTCGCGCGGCACGGCGCGGTTCCCGGATGGATCACCTGAATGGCTCACCGGGCGAAGCCCCAAAAACCCCACGTTCCGCCGCCGGAAGCAACACACGAACGGACACTGTCTTGCTTCTTTCAGTGTCCGTCCGGAAAGTCCGCGTATGTCCGTGGCGCCGGAAAGTCTTACCACGGAGTTCACGGAGGGCCACGGAGACGCACGGATGGGAATCACGCGCGGGTCACAGTGTTTTCCTTCTCCGTGCGGCTCCGTGGTCCTCCGTGAACTCCGTGGTGAACCCTTTACTCCTGTCAGCCCCCCCGGACTTCGTGGACGGACACTCAGAGACTCAAAGAGTTCCGTGTTTCACGCGCCTGTTCGTGGGAACGGATGGGTCCTTGTTCGCGCCGTGCCGGTGGAAAGACAAGGCAATGACACCACAAAGACACAAAGACACAAAGAAGCACTCGCGCGTTCAAAAAAGGCGTCTTTGTGCCTTTGTGGTGTCATTCCCGCTGGCCGCGGCCCACGAACAGGCATTGGGCCATGCGCGTATCAGTCAATCGCGCTGGTTTCCCCGTCCGTGGGGCGGAAA
>JAYVCG010000250.1:0-4204 GCA_043750075.1 Acetobacteraceae bacterium
ATGGCGGCGCCCACACCGCGGGCCGGACAAATCGCGCCAAACAAATGCACGGAATCATGACGATTGTCCCGCACCATCAGCGGGCACGAGCCAACCGGCGCCCAGACATAGGTATGCGTGCCTTTCTGACCCGCACGGGCTTCATCCTGGAACCATATCTCCAGCGGTTTGCCCGCGGCGGTTGTGCTGGACAGCAGGATGTCTTTCACGCGGTTCGCGAAGTTTTTTTAAAAGTCTCCTGGGCCGCCTCGTCCTTTTCCGGATGGAACGGGCGGGGCTGCAATCGCGTCAGGCTCATCGACCGCAACCATTGGCCGATGGTCCGTTCAGTGACCGTCACTCCGAACCGCCGTGCCACTTCTCCGCGCGGATCAATGCACCGCCACCGGACCACTTTGTCCATCGCGGGGTCTGGTCCCTTGATGGTCACGGCCTTCAATTCCACCATTCGCGCCTCCGTCAGCATCGGCGGGCGTCCACCCGTCCGGATGGAACTCAAACCCGCCACGCCTTCGCTGTTGTAGCGATGGACCCAGTCGCGCAGCGTCTGACGATCCATGCCGGACTGAGCCGCCGCGGCCTCACGGGGCTGGCCGTCCAGGATGAATGCCAGCGCCAACAGACGGCGAACCTTCGCGGCACCGGTGCTTTTCCTGGCATGATCGCGTAGGCTCTCAGCCGTATGATCCGCGCGTGTGATCCTGACCGCCGCCGCCATTCGAGCCTCCCGCCGTGGTAAATCCACGAACGGTGCAGAGAATCGAACTTCAGGGGCGATTCCTGGTCCCGGGTGAGGCGGAGGTTCGGACGGCTGGTATCATATTGCGCCAGCAGGTCCGCGCGTTTCAGACGTTCGCGCCTAATCATCAGATGGCCGCCCTCAACCACGACCTCGACCCGCGCCTTTCTTCAGCCTCCCCTGCTCCAGCATCGCCCTGGGCAGGCCAACACCGACGCTGTTGCCCCATTTTCGCAATGTCACCGCCCTGCGAGGCTCCCGTGCTGAACGGAATATACGTGTATATCCGCCGCCCCTCATCAACCATGCCGTGGGGCGTCACCCGGACCGCCTCACACCTCGGAATACCCCGACCCGCGTGTCGTCACGCCACGTCCCTCGCCCTTCTCGATCCAGCCGAACTCCTTGAGGATTTGCTGGCTGTAGGTGACGCGGCCATTGACCTTGGCGGCGCCCTCGCTGGCGAGCAGCAAGGCGGCGCGGGCCATCAGCAGCGGAGGCTCGCCCTTCGGATCGTCCACGCCGGTCACCAGTTTGAAATGGATCGTGCCGGGGGTCGGCACCACGCGTGAGGGGGACACCGCCGCCACGGTGATACCGCCATAATGGGAGACTTCCTGCGCCAGACCCTGGGTGAAGCGTTCCAGCGCCGCCTTGGTGGCGCCATACATCACGCCCCCCTGCACCGTCTGATCGTCATAGGGGCCACGCCCAGGACCGATGGCGGAGCCGGAGCTGATGTTGACGATGGCGCCGGATCGTTTCGGGATCATGTCCTTCAGCACTTCCTTGGACAATATGAACGGAGCATGCACGTTGACCGCGAAACAGCGGACCCAGCGGCTGGTGGGGTACGTTTCGGTCGGCACATAATAATTCAGCGCGGCGTTGTTCACCAGGATATCGACCGTGCCATAGGCCCGCCGCGCCGCTTCCACCAGCGCGATGCAGTCAGGCTCATTGGAGACATCGGCGGTGACGGCGATGGCCTCCCCGCCCGCCGCCTGGATGTTGGCGACCGTGCGGGCGAGCGAGCCTTCCAGCATCCGGTGCTCACCCTCGTTCATTGTGCGGGCGGCGCAGACCACTTTGGCGCCTTCGGAAGCGAAAAGCTCGGCGGTCATTTGCCCGATGCCGCGGCTGGCGCCAGTGACGATCGCGACTTTGCCGGTGAGTTTGCCCATGGCTGGTTTCCTTGGTTGAGTGCGGGGAGTTGTCTGGTTCTGGGCCTGAGGAGTGGAATTGAAATCATATCTGTGATAATTTGGAAAAAATAACAAAATGGCTCGTGCGCGAACGCGAAGGGATGCGCGCCATGCGGATGCGCGTCACGTCTGGCGTAACATGATGTATCCGTCACTCATTTCCAACTGTCCAGGCAGTTCCAGGAACGTATTCAACGCGATCTCGCGCGCCGGACGCACGGCGTAACCTTTCATGATATACCACGCCTCCATGGGAGTCAGCGGAAAATCCTCATCCCTGGGCCAGGGCTGGTACGCGACCCGGCAATCGACTTTCGCCTCTTTTCCTTCAGTGCTCATCTTCATCTCCTCAGATGCAAGGCGGTACTGTTCTCACGCCGCCGCCTTCACGAACCGGTTGGTCAGCACGCCAAGCCCGGTCAGTTCCACATCCACGACATCGCCATGCACCAGATCGGGCGAGGTGCCATCCGTGCCCATCCAGATCACATCGCCCGGATACAGCGTCATGTATTTCGTCATCGCCGCGATGTAATGCGCGATGCCGAAAATCATGTCGCTGGTCTTGAACCGGAGGTCTTCGCGCCCGTTCACCCGCACAACGGTTTCCATCGCGTCCAGGTCCACATCCGTTTCGATCCACGGCCCCATCGGCTTGAACGTGTCGGTGTTCTTGCCGCGCCAGAAGGTGCGGTCGCCACGCTGCCAGGTACGCTCGCTGACATCGTTGCCGACCGTGTAGCCGAACACGCAGGAGAACGCGTTTTCCTCGGTCAGGTGCTTCGCCTGTTTACCGATGATGACGACCAGTTCGCCCTCGTAATTCATCTTCGGCGGCGCATGTGCGGGGATCACCACGTCTTCCCCGTGCGCGATCAGAGCGTTGTTGGCGCGATAACCGATATCGGCTTTTTCCGGAAACACCGGCGTCACGCCACGCTTCTCCGCCATCTCGCGGATATGCGTGGCGTAATTGATCCCGGCGCAATAAAACGTCTTCGGAATGACCGGCACTTCCAGCTTCACATCCGCCAGGCGATGCGTGACGCCGGTGGGCTTCGCCCCGCCCCAGGGCTCGCCGGCGATTTCGGATATGGTGTCCCCCGATAACGATCCGTATGCGGTATGACCATCCGCGGTGAATCTGACCCATTTCATGGCTGTATCCCCTGTGCGGCCGCGCGCGCGAGTTGCAAAAAAGCCGGATCGAAGACCTTGCTGGCCATGATCTGGCACCGACGCATCAGCCTTATGTCATCCGGGCCATAATCGCCGATCGCCCGGTGGATCGTGCCGAGATGATCCCAGATGATCAGATCGTTTTCGGTCCAGTGATGCGTGTGGCGGAACCGTGTTTCCAGTTGATGCGCGAACAACGTGTTCAGCATACGCTCGCTTTCATCCAGTGGCAGTTCGTTGATCCGCACCGTGTAGCCGGGATTGCAATACAGCACCTTCCAGCCGGAGATCGGATGCGTCAGGAACAAAGGATGCGATACGGGCGGACGGGCGCGGCGTTGCTCGTCCGTCATTGGCGGCCGGTCGGCGCCTTTGTTCACCCGCATGTGTTCCCAGAATTTTTCATAACTGTGACTGGCGGTCATGCCGTCCAGCCGGGTTTTAAGCGCATGGGGCAACGCCTCATACGCGGCGTGCATGTTGGAGAATTCGGTGCCGCCCAGGGGTCTGCCGTCGCGCTGGGGGATGCGGACGCCGTGAAGGAGGTTCACGAAGCCCATCACGTCGCGATACGACATGTCGGTGTGCCAGTCCTGCCCGGCATAGGCGGCGCCCACATATCTCCCGTTTTCTTTCAGGTTGGACAGCGTACCGACCCCGCCATAGGCCTGCCCGATCGCGTTCATCCCCGGCATGGGCGCGCCCTGGATATCGCCAAACCGTAACGAGAACGCCTGGAAGTCATCCAGTTCCATCCGCATGTCCGGACAGTGCAAGAAGCCATGGCGGCCCAGAGCATTCAGCAGACGGCCGAAATCATGATCGCTGACGGGCCGGGACAGGTCCAGGCCGCGCACCGTGGCGCCCAGTACGGCGCCGGTTGCTTCAATGGTCAGCATGCCCCCTCCTTCAAGCCGCCACCCTCACCTGGGCCAGGAACGCCGGATCGAACACCTTTGTCGCCATCACCTGACAGCGGCGAATCAATCTGATCTCCTCGGGCCGGTAATCGGCGATGGCGCGGTGGATCGTGCCGAGATTGTCCCAGATCAGCAAATCCTTCTCGGTCCAGTGGTGCGTG
>JAYVCG010000251.1:0-4361 GCA_043750075.1 Acetobacteraceae bacterium
GCCGAGACCGAGCCAGAACGCCTCGTTCAACTGCTCGCGGTCGATGGCGATGGACAGGGCGCGGCGGAAATCCGGATTGGCGATCCAGCGCGCGAGTTCAGGATCGGCGCGATACGCCATGTTGAACACAAGCTGCGAGTCACTGCCGTTGAAGCCCGGATCGAGATGGAATTTGTATTTCCCGCGTTCGGCGTTTTCCAGGAATACCGGCAATTTGGAAATGTCGATGAAGCGTTCCTGCACGTCGTATTCGCCCGCGATGGCGCGCAAATTCACCACCTCGGGGTTTTCCGCGAGCGACATTTGCACGCGGTCGATGTAGGGCAACTGGTTGCCTTCCGTATCGACCTCGTAAAAATACGGGTTGCGTTCCAGCATCCAGGTCTGCGTGTTGATCGGCTGCGTCATCTTCCACGCGGCCAGGGTGGGCAATTCCGTGTTCAACCGCCAGTCGGATTTGAACCGGAACCACTGCACCCAGTTCGGATAGCCTGCCGCCTTCGCCCGCGTGTTCAACGCCTCGGCCGAGGACGCGGCGGGAAGGAATTGCCGCAAATAATGCGCGGGCGCGTATAACCCGAAGGCGAGACCATCGGATTGCTGCCGCGACTGACCGCCCCCCACGGCGGTATCGCCGGCCAGCAGCCGGGGAAACAGGAAATGCGGCGCGTCGAACACGATCTCGACCGTGGTTTCGTCGATCTTCACGACGCGGCCCGGCTTGCCTCCGGCGGAAAGTTCCGGCGTGGGGGAGGGGACGAGTTCCTTGTTCTGGTACATTTCCTCGAACCAGAACACGAAATCATCGGCGGTGAAGGGCGAGCCATCCGACCATTTCATGCCTTTACGCAAGAACAACGTCGTGCGTTTGCCGTCCTCGCTGATCGACCAGCCCTTCGCCACCTGGGGCGCCAGTTTTGTTCCCGTCACATCCCAGAACAACGGTTTGTCGCCCGCGCGGATGCGGTTGCCGTTCTCCCCATCGCCCGGTCCCAGGAACGCGCGCCGCCAGGTGCCGCCATATTTGCCGGTGTGGCGCAAGGGTTGCAGCACCAGCGGTTCGGCGGGCAGACGCTGTTCGACGGGCGGGAGTTTGCCTTCCTTCACCATTGCCGCCAAAAGGGGCGACTCCTGAAACCGTTTCGGCATCCGGGCCGGATCGGTGACGATCTCCGGTGCTTCCAGCGTGCCGACGAGGCCGGTTTGGCGCATGTCCACCGGCTGCGCGCCCGCCGCGCCGCACAGTAATGGCAGCAGCGCGGCGAGCAGCCGGAGGGGGGTCATGGTTTGAAGTACCACTGGTCGGGACGGGCGCTCCAGGGCGTGCGGCAGTGTTGCGATGTGCAGACCCGTTCCGGCACGTTCTCCAGCTTCAGGTTGACCACGCGCGTGCCCATGTAGTTGGGCGACAGGCCGACCAGGCCGATGGTCCAGACGCCATCGACCGCGAGTTTCCAGATTTCCTTGGCGATCTCGTTGCGTTCCTTTTCCGGCACGGAGGCGCCGGAGCGCAGCAGGGAATAGGCTTTCAGCATCTCGGGGATTTCGGGTTTCAATCCCGCTTCCCCGTTGGAGGCGAACCATTTGGCGTGGCCGACGCCGCCCTGGCTCGATTGCGGATCGATCGGGATGACCGGCGAGGGGTAGAGGAACAACGCTTCCGATCCATTATTGGAAAAGATGGTCATCTGGTTGTCGTCGTTACGGACGCGCGTGTAGAACAGGCTGCGCTCGAACAGTTTGGCGTCAGCCCAGATGCCGATGGCTTTCCACTGTTGAATGATCATTTCGGCCTGTTGCGGCCAGGTGGGGGTCAGGGTCTGCGCCACATCGATCTGAATGCGTAATCTCTGGCCGTTGTCGGTGCGCAGGCGGAAACCGTCCTTGTCTTTTTTGCCCAGTCCGATCGCATCGAGCATGGCGTTGGCTTTTTTCACGTCGAGGGTGGCCCATCGCAGGCGGAAATCCTCGCCGGGACTTTCCGGGATGATCGCCGCGGGCATGGGGGTGCTGATGACGCCGAGGCCGAGCCAGAAGGCGTCGTTCAACTGGCCGCGGTCGATGCCAAGCGCCAGCGCGCGGCGGAAATCCGCGTTCTGGAACCATTTGCGGATTTCCGCGTCCTGCTTGTAGGCGAGGTTGAAATACAGTTGCGAGTCGGCGCCGTTAAAGCCAGGATCGAGCCGCACGCGATAGCCGCCGCGCTCGGCGTTTTCCAGGAACACCGGCAGTTTCGCGAGGTCGATGAAGCGTTCCATGTAATCGAACTCGCCGGCGATGGCGCGCAAATTGATGACTTCCGGGTTTTCCGCCAGCGTCAGTTGCACCTTGTCGATATAAGGAAGCTGGTTGCCCGCGGTATCGACGGCGTAATAATAAGGATTGCGTTCCAGCAGCCAGGACTGGGTGTTGATCGGGCGGACCATGACCCAGGCGGCGATGGTGGGCACCTCGGGGTTCAACTGCCAGTCGGACTTGAAGCGCAGATATTGCACCCAGTTGTCGTAACCGGCGGCCTTGGCCTTGGCGTTCACGGCCTCGGTGGAGCTGTATTTTGGCAGGAACTGTTTCAGATATCGCGCGGGCGCGTAGGGGCCAAGCTCGCGCCCGTCGGATTGCAGGCGCGATTGTCCGCCGCCCACCTGGGTATCGCCCGCCACCAGACGGGGGAACAGGAAGTTGGGCTCGTCGAAATCGAAGGCGATGGTGGTTTCGTCGATCTTCACGATGCGGCCCGGCTTGCCGTTGACCGACAACTCGGGCGCGGGGGTGGGGACGACATCCTTGTTCTGGTACATGTCCTCATACCAAAAAATAAAATCATCGGCGGTGAAGGGAGAGCCGTCCGACCATTTCATGCCCTTGCGCAGAAACAGCGTCGTGCGTTTGCCGTCCGCGCTGAGCGCGTAGCCCTTCGCCACGCTTGGGATGATTTCCGTGCCGGAGGCGTCCCAGAACAGCAGTTTGTCGCCGGAACGAATGCGGTTGCCGTTTTCTCCGTCGCCGCGTCCGAGGAAACCGCGGCGCCAGGTGCCGCCGTAGCGGCCGACGCTGCGCAGGGGTTTCAGGACCAGGGGTTCCTGGCCCACGCGCTCGGCCACGGGCGGCAGTTTGCCTTCCTTCACCAGGGCGGCTAGTTGCGGTGCCTCGCCCGTGACTTCCGGCCATTGCGCCGGGTCGGTGATGACGATGGGGGCTTCGAGTTTGCCCACGAGACCGGATTGCTCGAACGCGCTTTGTTGCGCTTTCGGGGCAGAGGCGAACAGTGTCAGGGAGGCGGCGAGGCAGATCAGGGTTTTACGCATTGTTCCTCCAGAAACGGCTTCATGGGGATTGTCTGGCTGCATTTTCTGGTCATCGCGCCAAAAGGGAAGAATAACACGGATTACACGGAGTAAGAGCACGGATTACACGGAGCATGGCGGCATCGTTCGTGCGTTTTGTCCATGTATCCGGTGTGGTCACGGGTTCCGGCGCTTCGCGCGGGAGAAAGAATTCCGTGTAATCCGTGCTCTTACTCCGTGTAATCCGTGTTATTCTTCGCTTTGTCCCGTCCAGGCGCCTGGCTTTCTCACGATGGCACGATGCCGGTGTCACGTCAGGCTCATCAGTTCGGAGGCGCGGAAACACGCGCTCAGGTGGCCTGGCATGATTTCCACCAGTTCCGGCCGATCCACCCGGCATCGGTCGATGGCGAACGGGCAGCGGGGGTGGAAGGCGCAGCCAGGCGGGGGATTGGCCGGATCGGCGACCTCCCCCAGGGGCGCGGTGATCGCGTCGCGCGCCTCGGGATCGGCTTTCGGCACGGCGGCCAGCAAGGCCCGCGTGTAAGGATGCCGCGGCGTGGCGTACAGCGCGACGGTGGGGGCCACCTCGACGATGCGGCCCACGTACATCACGGCGACACGGTCGCTGACGTGGCGCACCACGCCCAGATCGTGCGCCACGAACAGCATCGACAGGCCGAGGCGGTCCTGCAAATCCAGTAACAAATTAATGATCTGCGCCTGCACGGAGACATCCAGCGCCGAGACCGGCTCATCCGCCACGATCAGCCTGGGGTTCAGCGCCAGCGCCCGCGCGATGCCAATCCTCTGGCGCTGGCCGCCGGAGAAGGCGTGCGGGAAGCGGCTGCGCGCCACGGCGGGCAGGCCGACGAGATCGAGCAGTTCCAGCAGCCGCGCCTGCCGCTCGGGCGCGGGGACGTTGTTCACCACCATGGGCTCGGCGATGATGTCGCCCACCATCATGCGCGGATTGAGCGAGGCGTAGGGGTCCTGGAAAATCAACTGGATATGGCGGCGTAACGGACGCAATGCGCGCCGCGACAACGGCGCCAGATCGACCATCTGGCCATCCTC
>JAYVCG010000252.1:0-2506 GCA_043750075.1 Acetobacteraceae bacterium
GCGCTGAAACGATTTTCCCGCGTCGATGCTGCGGTAGACCCCGTCTTTGGTGCCCGCGAACACCACCTTGCTGTCGGTCGGATGCACATGCACGGCATAAGTTTCGTGTTCGCTGATCGGCTGCGTCCACGTTTCCGCCCCGGCGGCGCGGGTGAACACGCCGACCTTTCCCACCTGATCCGCCCGTCCAACATAACCGGCGACACCGGCATGGATGTTCGATTGCGCCATCGCACGCTCCCTTTCCTGCGTTTTCCCGCGCCAGACTACCGGACGAGGGGCGGCTTGGCCAGAGCGGCCAGAATGGCGTAACCTTCCCGTCCGTCCGCGAGGGGAGTGGAAAATGCCAAACGTCACCGCCGAACGCCTCACCGAGATCGCCAAGGGGCTGCTGATCGCCGCCGGCGCGTCCGGGGAAGAAGCCGCCGTCATCGCCCGTTACAACATCGGCGCCAATCTGGCCGGCCATGATTCGCACGGGATCATCCTGATCCCGCAATATATCGACCGCATCAAGGCCGGGCACATCGTCCCCCAGGCGCCCTGGGTCATCACCCAGGAAACCGCGACCACGACGGTGATCGACGGCAACTGGGGATTTGGCTACGCGGTCAACGACCGCGCCATGCGCTACACGATTGAAAAGGCGAAAAAACAGAACGTCGCCGCCACCACGGTGTTTCATCAAAGCCATATCGGACGGCTCGCGAGTTACCCGCTGCTGGCCTCGGCCGAGGGCATGATCGCGATGGTCACCGCCGATTCCGGCCGCTCCCCCAAACACGTCGCACCCTTCGGCGGCGCCAAGGCGCGACTGGGCACCAACCCGATTTGTTTCGCCGTGCCATCCAATCTGGAAGGCCCGCTGGTGTTCGACATGGCGACCTCCGCCGCCGCCGCCGGCAAGATCAACGTCGCCACCGCGCGCGGCGAGCAGGTGCCCAATGGCTGGCTGATCGACGCGGAAGGAAAGCCCTCCAACGATCCAAAAGTGCTCCGCGCCGGTGGCGCCTTGCTGCCATTGGGCGGCACCGAGGGCTACAAGGGCACCGGCCTCGCCGCGATCGTGGAAATTCTCTCCGGCCTGTTGACCGGGCTTGGCTTTGGCATCGATCCGCAAGGCCGTCACAATGACGGTTGTTTCATGGCCGTGTTCAATGTCGCCGCCTTCCGCGATCTGAACACGTTCAAGGCGGAAGTCACCGATTTCGCGCACTACCTGAAAGCGACGCCGCCCGCGCAAGGCTTCACCGAGGTCTTCTATCCGGGCGAGATCGAGTTTCGCAAAGAACAGGAGCGGCGTAAGAACGGCGTGCCGATCGAGGACGCGACCTGGAAACGGCTGCACGACCTCGCCACCGGTTACGGCATCGCCGACAAACTCGGTTTCTGAACAGGAGGGTTTCCCCATGGTTGATCTTGTCATCCGCAACGGCACCGTCATCGACGGCACCGGCGGCGATCCGTTCGAGGCCGATGTCGCGGTGGAGTCCGGCAAAATCATCGCGATTGGCAAGGTTTCCGCCAAAGGCAAGGAAGAAATCGACGCCAGGGGGAAAATCGTCACCCCTGGCTTCGTCGATCCACACTCGCATTATGACGCGCAGGCGACCTGGAGCAGCCGCATCACGCCCTCCTCCTGGCATGGCGTGACGACGACCCTGATCGGCAATTGCGGCGTCGGCTTCGCGCCCTGCGAGCCGGAAAACCGCGCCATGCTGGTCCGCCTGATGGAAGGCGTCGAAGATATCCCCGAACCGGTGCTGACCGCGGGTCTGTCCTGGAACTGGCGCGGTTTTCCCAGTTTCCTCGACGCGCTGGAAAGCCATCCTTACGACATCGACATCGCCACACAGGTGCCGCACGCCGCCGTCCGCGTGCATGTGATGGGCAAGCGCGGCGTCGATCGTGAGCCCGCCACCCAGGCCGAGGCGCGCGCGATGGCGCTGCTCGCCGCCGAGGGGATCAGGGCGGGCGCTCTGGGTTTCTCCACCTCACGCACCATCAATCATAAAACCAAGGCGGGCGCGCACATCCCGACCCTGGACGCGGACGAGGCGGAACTTTCCGCCATCGCGCAGGCCTTGCGCGGCGTGGGCGCCGGCTGGATGCAGGTGATTTCCGATTTCAACGACGCCGAATCCGAATTCGCCATGCTGCGCCGCCTGGTCGAACAGGCCGGCCGCCCGATGGCCATCACGATCCTGCAACGGGATGCCAAACCCGAGGAATGGCGCCAGATCACCGGCTGGATCGCCGAGGCCAATCGTTCCGGCCTTCCCATGCTTGGCCAGGTCCTGACCCGTCCCACCGGCATCATCCTCGGCTTCGAGATCTCGCAAAACCCCTTCAGCGGACGGCCCTCCTACGATCTCATCGCCGATCTGCCCCTGACAGCGAAGCTGGAGGCGCTGCGCCAGCCCGATCTGCGCGCGCGCATCCTGTCCGAGGAATGCCCCGACGCGTCATTGCGCCGCCGCGTCTCCCGCTGGGACCGGATTTTCCC
>JAYVCG010000253.1:0-4330 GCA_043750075.1 Acetobacteraceae bacterium
CTTGTGAAACTGCGATCCCATGGCGATTCGTGACCGCAGCAATCATCCCGGAAATACGTCACCGTATTTATGAAATGGGGTACTTAGTGCCTATGGGGCAGCGCCCTGGTGGGGTTTGGGGCGAAGCCCCTTTTCAACCCCCCCACCCCCACGGCATGCTGTCCCCCCACGCAAGGGAACACGCGCCATGCCCCACGCCCCCACCGACGACGGCATCAACCTGTATTTCGAGGAAACCGGCCACGGCACCCCCGTGATCTTCGTCCACGAATACGCCGGAGACCACCGCGCCTGGGAACCGCAAATGCGCCATTTCGGCCGCCGCTACCGCGCCATCACCTACGCCGCCCGCGGCTACCCCCCCTCGGACGTGCCAGACGACGTGGCGAAATACTCCCAGGCGCGCGCCGCGGACGACATCGCCTCCATCCTGGACCACCTGAAAATCGCGAAAGCCCATGTCGCCGGCCTCTCCATGGGCGGCTTCGCGACCCTGCATTTCGGCTTCCGCCACCCCAGCCGCGCCCTGTCCCTGACCGTCGCCGGCTGCGGCTACGGCGCGGAAAAAGATGCCACCGGCAAATTCCGCGCCGAGGTCAAAACGATCGCCAAATTCATTGATGACAACGACATCGCGGTCTTCGCGGAAAAATACGCGTATGGCCCAACCCGCGTGCAGTTCGAGAACAAGGATCCGCGCGGCTTCGCCGAATTCAAACAGCAACTCGCGGAACATTCCAAAACCGGTGCCCGTAACACGCAACTCGGCGTACAGGGAGAACGGCCCTCCCTGTACGATCTCGTCGATGAGATGAAGAAACTGACCGTGCCGACCCTGGTGCTGACCGGCGATGAGGACTGGCCCTGCCTGCAACCGGCGCTGTTGATGAAACAGAACATTCCGTCAGCGGCGCTGTCGGTGATGCCGAATTGCGGTCACACCATCAATATCGAGGACCCGGACCAGTTCAATCGCCTCGTCGGGGATTTTCTCACGCAGGTCGATGCGGGCCGCTGGCCGATGCGCGATCCGCGCGCCATGAGCGCCTCCATCACCGGCATGAGGTAAACGGCCATGATCCCTGTCATTGATCTGAAGGAGTACCTCGCCGGTCAGCCCGCCGCGCTGGAACGCACGGCGAGGGAAATCCAGGACGCGCTGACCCGGATCGGCTTCTTCGTCATCACCGGCCATGACGTGCCAATGCGTCTGATCGAGCAGACCTTCGCGGAAGCGAAAAATCTGCACGCTCTGCCCATGCGCGACAAAGCCGCGATGAAGTTGAACGATCACAACAACGGTTACATGGCGATGGGCCGTTACGCGGTGTGGACATCGGAGGTGAACAAGAACGACAAACCCGATCTGAACGAGGCATTTTTCGTCCGCCGGGAACGCGCGCCCGACAATCCCATGCGGCTGACCGGACGGCGTTTCACCGGCCCCAATGTCTGGCCGGAGGAAACGCTGATGCCAGAGTTCCGCGCCCATATCCTGGCGTATCTCCAGGCGATGGAGGATTTCACCAACCGGCTGCTGCCCGCGATTTCGGTGTCGCTGGACCTCGACCCCAGCTTCTTCACACCGCATTTCGTCGAAAGCCAGTTCAATCTGCGGCTGTCGCATTATCCATCCGTGCCGGCCGAGTCCAACCAGTTCGGCATCGCGCCGCACAGCGACGCGAATTTCATGACATTCCTGGCACAATCCGATGTGCCGGGGTTGCAGGTGCGGACGGTGGACGGCGCGTGGATCGACATGCCGTACATTCCGGGTTCCTTCGTGGTGAACGCGGGCGATACGTTACATCGCTGGAGCAACGGCCGCTTCCTGTCCACGCCGCACCGGGCGCTGCCGCCGGTGGAGGGACACCGTTACGCGATCCCGTTCTTCCTGGCGCCGCATCTCGATACGCGGATAGAATGTCTGCCGACCTGCATGGGTCCGGATAATCCGGCCCGGTGGGAGCCGGTTTCCTACGACGACTGGATCACCTGGTGGACCAACGAGAATTACGATCCCAAACGGCAGAAGGACATCGCCGCCTGAGCGTTGCACGGGATACCATGGTGCTGGCTGGAAATTCTGAAAGAAAGTCTCACCACGGAGCACACGGAGAACCACGGAGCAAGAAGCAGGGCGTGCCATGCGTCCAGTTTCAGGCCCGTGCCCCGTCCCGGTGTTTCACCAAAAAAAATCTCCGTGGTGAAAACCGCCCATCAGCCGGGAAAACGGCGCCCCGTTCCCCCTGACAACGTCACGGCTTCGCCCCGTATTTCGTCTCCAGTTGCTGCGCCGTCAGGAACCGCTGTTCCATCGCGCGAATGGTCCCAAGTCCCATCAGATCGTTGATTTCCGCGAACGACACCGCGAGGTCGGGCCGCTCGATCACCCGTCCTTCCTCGATGGATTGTTTCAGCACCGAAAGCGCGTTGCGCATTCCCATGATCGCGGCACTGGTCACCAGCCTGGGGTAGGACGCGACAGCGACACCGACATCCTGCAATTCCCGCGCGCACAGCAAGGGCGTCGTCGGACGCGCGCGGATGCCGAACCCCATGTTCACGGACAGTGGCTTCGAAACCTCCCTGGCGACGAGCGCGATATCCTCCTTGGTCAGCAGCGCGTCAGCGAACAGCAGATCGGCGCCCGCCTCGGCATAAAGGTTCAGACGGCGGATGGCTTCCTTCACCCCATGCGTCGCGGTCGCATCGGTGCGCGCCTTGATGATGAAATCGGGATCGCGGCGGGCCTCGGCGGCGGCACGGATTTTCTCGGCGCCTTCCTCGGCGGAAATGACTTCCTTGCCCTCCATGTGGCCGCGGCGTTTGGGGGAGACCTGATCCTCGATCATGATGCCATCGACGCCCGCCGCCTCGAACCCGCGGGTGGTGAAGAAGACATTGACCGCGTTGCCATGGCCCGTGTCCGCATCGGCGCTGAGCGGGATATCGACGCAGGCGGCGATGTTACGGGAACGCGAGACATTTTCCTCATAGCTGAGCAGACCGACATCGGCCCACCCGAGCGTGGTTTCCGATAATCCGGCATCGGAAATGCCATCGGCCCTGAAGCCCATTTGCTGGCACAACCGGGCGCTGAACCCGTCATAGACGCCAGGCTGGATCAGGATTTCCTCGGCCTCGATCAACTGGCGGAACAATGTGGTCTTTTTCATCGCGTGCCCCCTTGGTTCGGGGCATGGCAGGACTGACCCCGGATCACGGTCCAGGGCGGCACGGGTGGCCGGGAAAACGATTTCGGAAAAAATCCTGTCCGCGAAAAGCGGGCGTGACGCGCAGGCGGGCGATGATCAACGTGGTGCGGGCTGGCCGCGCACATCCGTAAGCACGGTACGTTTCAGGTGACATGACTTACTGTGTGTTGATCGCGCGGCGCATGAAGTCCGCCTTGGCACGCGCGCCGTCGATCACATAGCTGTGGTCCGAGCCGGTGAGCACGAAACGGCAGCCCATGCCGATGTAACGCCGCGCGTCCTCGTTGTCGTTGATCCCGCCCATGCCGAGGATTTTGCCGTGTTTGCGGCAGGCATCGCCGACAACCTGATAGGCGTCGATCAGTTTCTGGTGCCCCATCTGGCCGGGAACGCCCAGTTCGGTGGTCAGATCGAAACTGCCGAACAACAACACGTCGATGCCCGGCACGGCGGCGATGGCGTCGGCGTTGCGCACCGCCTCGGGGCTTTCGATCATCACCGTGGTCATGATCTCGGCGTTGATTTCCTTCTGGGCCAGCGCGACGTCGGAGACCTGATAGCCGTACAGCGCCGGAGGCCCGCCCCAACTGCGTGTGCCCGCCGGGGGGTAGTGAAACGCGTCGGCGATGCGTTTGGCCTGCGCGGCCGTATCGACATGCGGCACGACGATGCCCATCGCGCCGTTGTCCAGCAGCCGTGTGCCTTCATCCAGCGCGCCCGTGCAGACGCGCACCAGGGGGGCGATGCCGGTGGGCAGGGCGGCGATGCAGATTTGCGTGGCTTCCTGCACCGAGAACGCGCCGTGTTCCATGTCGATGAACAGGAAATCGTGTCCGGAGGCCGCCGCCAGTAAAGGCGTGGCGATGCTGCGCAGGTGATAGACCTGGAAGCCGAGGGCCATTTCGCCGGCGTGCATTTTGTGTTTGGCCGCGTTGCGGATGATGGGCATGGGGGTTCTCCGGTGAGGGGGTAAGGCAGCATAGGGGTGTGGAAGGAAGCAAGGCCGGGGCGCTGCCCCATAGGCACTAAGATAGCCTCTTGCGAGAGTGGGGATGGAAGAACATCTACTGGAGCATGGTTCCGTTCTCCGCGTCCTCGCTGGACGATTTCCC
>JAYVCG010000254.1:0-3094 GCA_043750075.1 Acetobacteraceae bacterium
TCACGGAGGACGCGGAGACCGGGAGGACGCGGAGGTTTGGCCGCTCCCGCGGCGCGGGCTGCTCTCCGCGATCTCCCACCCTCCGAGACCTTCGTGGCGGAGCGGACAGCGGGACCGGGAAAGCGTTGGGGCATGCCGGGATGCCCGGTCCCCGGAGGACGGCTTCCCGTGGAGGGACGCATCAACAGGCCGTGCGACAAAAGCTAAGAATTAAGGATTCCTGCCGCGGATGAACGCGGATATTCTTGGGTACTGGCCGGCCCCTGATGACCCCCGTCAGCCGGCGCGGGCGTCAGGCGGTTGAAACATCCGGGAACATCCGCGTTCATCCGCGTGCATCCGCGGTTAAAACCCTTTTCTCCCTTTTACCGCCGTCACTCCATGAGCAGTGCCGTCCCCGACCCGGTTCACCCGATTGCCCTGCCCTGGCCTTTCCCCGCCGCGCGAATTTCCTCCGGGGCGGATACTGCCCTTGGACAACCCGTGTTAAACCTCCCGCGAATGCCACCAGAAGCGTGCCAGGAGGAAGGCTTGACTGAACACGAACCGTGGAATGAAGAACGCGCGGACGCGATCATCGCGGCTCATGCCGGGCGGGAGGGCGCCACCCTGCCCATCCTGCACGATCTCCAGGCCATTTTTGGGTATGTGCCGCGTGAGGCGGTGCCGCTGGTCGCCCTCGCGCTCAACCTGACCCGCGCCGAGGTGCATGGCGTCGTCACGTTCTATCACGAATACCGCCGCACGCCGCCGGGCCGCCACATGCTGCATCTCTGCCGCGCGGAAGCCTGTCAGGCGGTCGGCGCCGAGGATTTGGCGGCGCATGTGCGCAACCGGCTGAACATCGCCTGGCACGAAACCTCGGCGGACGGCGCGATCACGCTGGAACCCGTGTTCTGCCTCGGCCTCTGCGCCATCGGACCCGCCGCCCTGCTCGACGGAGAACCCCTCGGCCGCCTCACCCCCTCCCGCATCGAAACCGCCCTGGGCCGCCTGACATGACCGTTGGCACCCCTCCTGGCACCCCTCCTGGCACCCCCCGGATTTTCGTCCCGCGCGATGCCGCGGCGCTGGCGCTGGGGGCTGACGCGGTCGCCGCCGCGCTGGCGCCCCACGCCACCGTGGTCCGCACCGGATCGCGCGGCCTGTTCTGGCTCGAACCGATGATCGAGGTGGAAACGCCGGGCGGCCGCATCGCCTACGGCCCGGTCGCCGCGGCCGACATCCCCGGCTTGCTGAGCGCCGGCGTGCTGACCGGCGGCGCGCACGCGCTGCGTCTGGGGCTGCCCGAGGCGATCCCGTTCCTGGCCCGCCAGACCCGGCTGACCTTCGCCCGCTGCGGCGTCATCGACCCCTTGTCGCTGGAGGATTACCGCGCCCATGGCGGCCTGACCGGTCTGGAACGCGCCCGCGTCATGGGCGCCGCCGCGACGATCGAGACGGTGATGCGATCCGGCCTGCGCGGCCGGGGCGGGGCGGGTTTCCCGGCGGCGATCAAGTGGAAAACCGCCGCCGACGCGCCCGGTAGCCGCAAATACCTCGTCTGCAACGCCGATGAGGGCGATTCCGGCACCTATGCCGACCGGATGCTGATGGAAGGCGATCCGTTCTGCCTGATCGAGGGCATGGTGATCGCCGCTTTGGCCATCGGCGCCACCAAGGGTTACGTCTACACCCGTTCCGAATACCCGCACGCCATCGCCACTTTCGACGCCGCGCTGAAGATCGCCCGCGCCAGCGGCATTCTGAACGCGGCGTTCGACATTGAGCAGCGGGTTGGCGCGGGCGCCTATGTCTGCGGCGAGGAAACCGCGCTGCTGGAAAGCCTGGAGGGCAAACGCGGCCAGGTGCGCGCCAAACCGCCGCTGCCCGCCCACAAGGGATTGTTCGGCCAGCCCACCGTCATCAACAACGTGATTACCCTGGCCAGCGTCCCCGTCATTCTGAAAGACGGACCCGAGGCTTATCAGACCATCGGCTTCGGCCGTTCCCGTGGCACGATGCCGATCCAGCTCGCGGGCAATGTCAAACATGGGGGGCTGTTCGAGGCCGGGTTCGGTCTTACATTAGGGGAAATCGTCAACGACATCGGCGGCGGCACGCTGTCCGGGCGCCCGGTGCGCGCCGTGCAGGTCGGCGGTCCCCTGGGGGCTTACTTTCCGCCCGCTTTGTTCGACACGCCCTTCGATTACGAGGCGTTCGCGGCGCGGGACGGGCTGATTGGCCATGGCGGCATCGTGGTGTTCGACGACACCGTCGATCTCGCGCATCAGGCCCGCTTCGCGATGGAGTTCTGCTCGATCGAGTCCTGCGGCAAATGCACGCCGTGCCGCATCGGCTCGGTGCGCGGTATGGAAACGCTGGACAAAATCCTTGCTGGACAGGCGGTTGATACGAATCTGGCACTGATCCGCGATCTTTGCCACACGATGAAATTCGGTTCGCTGTGCGCTCTGGGCGGCTTCATTCCCTATCCCGTCATGAGCGCGCTGCAACACTTCCCCGAGGATTTCCACCGCGCGCCCGCCGTGCCGGTGGCTTGAAAGGAACGCCGGTCATGCCCTTGATCCAGGAACTCGACCACGGCACGAAACCGAGTCCGTCCACGGCGATGGTGACGGTGACCGTTGACGGTCACGCGGTCACGGTGCCGGAGGGCACCTCCATCCTGCGGGCGTCGATGGAGGCCGGGATCAAGATCCCCAAACTCTGCGCCACCGACTCGCTGGACAGTTTTGGCAGTTGCCGCATGTGCCTGGTGGAGGTGGAGGGCCGCAACGGCACCCCCGCCTCCTGCACCACGCCGGTCGCGCCGGGCATGAAGGTGCGGACGCATACCGATAAACTGCGCCAGCTACGGCGCGGGGTGATGGAGTTGTACATCTCCGACCATCCGCTGGACTGCCTGACCTGCTCGGCCAACGGCAATTGCGAGTTGCAGGACACCGCCGGGGAAGTGGGACTGCGCGAAGTCCGGTACGGCTACGAGGGCGACAACCATCTCGACGCGCGGGTCGATGGCTCCAACCCGTATTTCCAGTTCGACCCGGCGAAATGCATCGTCTGCTCGCGCTGCGTGCGGGCGTGCGAGGAA
>JAYVCG010000255.1:0-3025 GCA_043750075.1 Acetobacteraceae bacterium
TCCTTGATGGCGATCGGGATGCCGTGCAGCGGGCCGACAGCGTGGCCGGAGCGGATCGCCTTGTCCGCCGCCTCGGCCGCGAGGCGGGCGTTGGCGGCGTTGACCGAGACGAACGCCTGGAGTTTCGGCTCCAGTGCCGCGATGCGGGTCAGGTACTCGTCCACCAGATCGACGGGCGACAGGCGGCGGGCGGCGATCTCCGCGGCGAGGACGTGGACGGGCAGAAAACCGGGACTGGTCATGCGGGAACTCCATGGCGGCGGGGGAGGGTCGCGCGGTTGGGGCATGGTCTCAAGGGGGAAGATTTTTCGTTCCCCGCCAGCCCGGCGCTGTCATGACACGCGCGGATGGTTCATCATTTCGAATGATTTTTGATATTCCTCCCACCCCAGCCCAGGAATGTTCTGGGCGTGCGCTGGAACGCCTTGCATTCGGTGCGCTTTCATGACAGATTTCCGTCCGTGCCGGATCGGCATGTTCTGTGATTGATCTGGTTGACCTCACCAGAACATAAGGACACATATGATGCGAACCATCGTTCTTTCCGCTCTGATCGGTATCGCCGCTCTTGGCACCGCCCCGGCCAGTGCTGAATCGCTGAAGGCGCAACGGTATTACGCTTATTGTGTTTATGGCAAAACGACTTTGTCGTCGAATTCGCCGGAGCAGATCAACACCAATCATGGCTCGGGAGGGTGCATGTTGTCGCAGTCCGATTCTTCCTCCGGTCCCAATAAGTTCCTGCGCAGTAACTATGGCGGCACCGGCAAACCCTGCTCCTGTTGAGCCTCGCGCGGCTTTTGCCCGTCTGACGCCTTCGGGCCTCTGGGCCGGGAGCGCCATGGACCGTGGCGGGGTCCTGGTGCGTGGACACGGCGAACGGCGAGAAGGCGGCGGAACGATCGCCGCCTTCACTCACAGCCCCTGAAATTACGCTGCTGACAGTCGCGCGCCATTTTTTGCGCCTCCGCCACCTGATGCGGCGTCATGCGCGCGGCGACCAGATCGCGATTTCTGATCCCCGCTGGGTTGCCCGACATGCTGCCCAGGTTCAGCCACATGTGGGCGCGGATGTAATCCTGGGCGGCACCCTGGCCGCGCGCGTACATCGTGCCAAGCGTGATCTGCGCCTGGGTGTTGCCCTTTTCGGCCACCAGCCGGTACCATTTGATGGTCTCGGCGTAATCGCGCGGCACGCCCTGGCCAGTGTAATACAGCGCGGCGAGGTTGGATTGCGCCGTCGTGTCGCCCTGCGCCGCCGACAGACGGAACCATTTCACCGCCTCCGTCTGGTCGCGCTTCACGCCTCTGCCGCCCGCGTACATCGCGCCGAGATTGGATTGCGCGGCCTTGTCGCCCTGCGCCGCGGCGAGGCGGAACCATTTGACGGCTTCCGTGTAATCGCGCCGCGTGCCCTTGCCCTCGGCATACATCGAGCCGAGGTTGGATTGCGCGGCCGGGTTGCCCTTCTCCGCCGCCATCCGGTAGAGTTTGAGGGTCTCGGCGTAATCGCCGTTCTGATAGGCTTCGGCGCCGTCCTGGAACGGCCCTGCCCATGCCGGGGGCGGAGGGAGCAGCAACAGGGCGATCAGCAGAGGCAGCAGAAGTCTTTTCATCCGCTTTCCTCCGCCTTTTCCATCAGCCACATCTTGATCAGGGACTGATACGGCACGTCCCGCTTGTTCGCCGCGACCTTGATCCGCTCCAGCAGGGGGGCTGGCAGACGCAAGGAGATCGCCGTGCTCGTGGGCTTCAGATTGGGCATGCGGACGCGCGCCGCCTGGCTCCAGTCCAGATACCGGGTGGAGTCGTGGGTTTCCCAGAAATGGCGTTCATCGGCCTCATGGGTGAAGACCGGAACCGGCTTAAGCGTCTTGCTCATGGCGCATCCTTGCCGTCTGGTGCAGGTCACGCGCCGATATCACCCGGATTAACCGGTCCTGATCCCGGAGCGCGAATGTGACATACAGTTTTCTTCCGTCGCCGGTATGGCCCAGGGCGTGAAAACGGGGCTCATGGAGGCTGTGTTTGTCGTTGATGAGCAGCAAAAAAGGATCGTTGAAGAAGATTTGCTCCGCTTCTCCCTGGCTGACCCCGTGTTTTTCCATGCTCTTGCGTGCGTTTCCCGCATCCCACTGAAAGCCCGTGATGTGCGTCAGGCCGATCATCATTTGTATATGACATGAATATACAATACATGGCAATCACTGATCGCGCGGCCTGGAGACACGGCACGCTTTTCACCCTGATCCCCGCCCCCCGCCAAAGCGGCACCCCCGTCCGGCGCGCATCGCCGTATACGCCCGGACCGCGGAAATGGTAGCACCTCCCCACGCCCGCCAGAGGGGAGTACCAGAGGGGAGAAGATTGAGGACATGAACGCATGAGTGATGCCCGCGTGACGGCTTCAGACGCCAGCCGCCCAGGCCCGCTCGCGCGGGAGGGGGACGCGGAGGTAGAATCTCTGCGCCGCGCCGTCCTCGCCAAACTCACCTACGCGGTGGGCAAGGATCCGGTCGTCGCCGCCGAGCGGGACTGGTTCGTCGCCACGGCGCTGGCCGTGCGCGACCGCATCGTGGACGGCTGGATGGCCTCCACCCGCGCCACGTACGAGGAAGGGCGCAAGCGCGTTTATTACCTGTCGCTGGAATTCCTCATCGGCCGGCTGCTGTTCGACAGCCTGAACAACCTGCGGCTGCTGGAGCCGATGCGTGAGGCACTGGCCGGTCTCGGCGTCGATCTCGACCGCCTGCGCGAGGTCGAGCCCGACGCCGCCCTCGGCAATGGCGGTCTGGGCCGTCTCGCCGCCTGCTTCATGGAGAGCATGGCGACCTTGTCGGTGGCCGCCTACGGCTATGGCATCCGTTATAACCACGGCCTGTTCCGCCAGGTCATCAAGGATGGCTGGCAGCAGGAATACCCCGAGACCTGGCTGTCCTTCGGCAATCCGTGGGAATTCGAACGCCCCGAGGTCAGCCACGCCATCGGCTTCGGCGGCGCCGTGCGGCGCGAGGAACACGCCGAT
>JAYVCG010000256.1:0-7005 GCA_043750075.1 Acetobacteraceae bacterium
CGAGCAGATCTGGAAGAACCTCGAAGCCAGCCGTGAGAACGGCACCATGGATGAGGACGACAAGGCGAAGACCGAGGATCAGTTGCGCGCCGATTACCGTGGCATCGCCTCCCGCCGCGTCCGTCTCGGCCTGCTTTTGGGCGAGGTGGGCCGGGTCAACGGCATCGTCGTGACGCCGCAGGAGGTCGAGGCGGCGATCCGGACCGAGGCGGCGCGCTATCCGGGCCGCGAAGCGCAGATGATCGAGTTCTACCGCAACTATCCCGCCGCCACCGATTCGCTGCGCGGTCCGATCTTTGAGGACAAGGTGGTTGATTTCGTGCTGGAATCCGCCACGGTGACGGACGCGGACATCTCGATCGAGGCTTTGGAGCAGGATCCGCCGGAAAAGACGGCGGCGCCCGCGGCGGAAGCCACCGCTTCCACGCAAGCCGCCTCCGCTACGGAGCCGGCGCCTGTCACGGAGTCCACGCCTGTCACGGAAGCTGGCCAAACTCCGGCGGAGACCGCGACCCAGACACCGGCCGCGCCACCGGCCTGATGGGCAGTGGAAATTCTCCGCCATCGGTCTATTTTACACGAACGCCGTGTCCATCGGCGGCTGTCCTTGTGAAGGTGAAGCCATGAGAGATCGTGACCCGGTCGAGATCTACAGCAACGCCCTGGTACCGATGGTGGTCGAACAGACCGCCCGCGGTGAACGGGCCTACGACATCTATTCCCGCCTGCTCAAGGAACGCATCATCTTCCTGACCGGCGCGGTCTACGATCAGGTCAGCGCCCTGATCTGCGCCCAGTTGCTGTTCCTGGAATCGGAAAACCCGAGCAAGGACATTTCCTTCTATATCAACAGCCCAGGAGGGGTGGTCTCCGCTGGGCTGGCGATTTATGACACGATGCAGTACATCCGCAGCCCGGTCAGCACGGTGTGCATCGGCCAGGCGGCGTCCATGGGCAGCCTGCTGCTGTGCGCGGGCGCGACGGGCAAACGCTACGCGCTGCCGAACGCGCGGGTGATGGTGCATCAGCCCTCGGGCGGCGCGCAGGGCCAGGCCACCGACATCGAAATCCAGGCGCGCGAGATCCTGACGCTGCGCAAGCGGCTGAACGAAATCTACGTCCGCCACACCGGCCAGCCGATCGAGGCGATCGAACGGCGGCTGGAACGCGATTCCTACATGTCGGCCCTGGAAGCCAAGGAATTCGGCCTGGTGGATGAGGTCGTCGATCGCCGTCCAGGAACCGCGCCAGAGGCAACGTCCGGCTGAGCGGACACGCGATCGCCGTTGCCGCCTGATGGCTCTGGATGGAAGAATTCTCCGTCCGGGGCCGCTTTTTCCTCCAAAACCGTGAAATCCTTCATCTTTCGCAAGGAATTTCGTGGTCTTGTGACATACGGGTTGTCACTGTCCTGACATCTCCCTGTCACGGGATGGGCTGCGTCCTTGTCGCGGCCCGTGAGGGGGCGTTAGTATCCCGAGGTGTGCCCCCGCGTCCGGGGGAGGAGTGCGCATGAGCAAGTCCGGCGATTCAAAGAACACCCTCTACTGCTCGTTCTGCGGTAAATCGCAGCACGAGGTTCGCAAGCTGATCGCCGGCCCGACGGTGTTCATCTGCGATGAGTGCGTCGAACTCTGCATGGACATCATCCGTGAGGAGCATAAGACCCATCTCGTCAAATCCCGCGATGGGGTGCCGACCCCGCGTGAGATCTGCAAGGTGCTGGACGATTACGTGATCGGGCAGGACCACGCGAAGAAGGTTCTCTCCGTCGCGGTGCATAATCACTACAAGCGCCTCGCGCACGGGCAGAAGAACAACGACATCGAGATCGCGAAATCGAATATCCTGCTGCTGGGGCCAACCGGCTCGGGCAAGACCCTGCTGGCCCAGACCCTTGCACGAATTCTCGACGTGCCCTTCACCATGGCCGACGCCACGACGCTGACCGAGGCGGGTTATGTGGGCGAGGATGTGGAGAACATCATCCTCAAACTGCTCCAGGCGGCCGATTACAATGTGGAGCGGGCGCAGCGCGGCATCGTCTACATCGACGAGGTGGACAAGATTTCCCGTAAATCCGACAACCCCTCGATCACCCGCGACGTGAGCGGGGAAGGCGTGCAGCAGGCGCTGCTGAAGATCATGGAAGGCACTGTCGCCTCCGTGCCGCCGCAGGGCGGGCGCAAGCATCCGCAGCAGGAGTTCCTGCAGGTCGATACGACCAACATCCTGTTCATCTGCGGCGGCGCCTTCTCGGGGCTGGAGCGGATCATCTCCACCCGCGGCAAGGGTTCGGGGATTGGCTACGGCGCCGAGGTGCGTTCCTCCGAGGAGCGCCGGATGGGCGCCATCCTGCGCGAGGTCGAGCCGGAGGATTTGCTGAAATTCGGCCTGATCCCGGAATTCATCGGCCGTCTGCCGGTGGTGGCGACGCTGGAGGATCTGGACGAAGCGGCGTTGATGGAGATCCTGACCAAGCCGAAAAACGCGCTCATCAAGCAGTACGGGCGGTTGTTCGAGATGGAGGGGGTCAAGCTGTCGTTCACCGACGACGCGCTGAAATCGGTCGCCATGCGGGCGATCGGGCGCAAGACCGGGGCGCGCGGCCTGCGCTCGATCATGGAGCAAATCCTGCTCAACACCATGTTCGAACTCCCTGGTCTGGATGGTGTCGAGGAGGTGGTGATCAACCGCGAAGTGGCGGAAGCACGCGCCAACCCCTTGTACATTCACGGTAAAGAGCGGGTGGAAAACAGCGCGTGAGCCCAGGATGCTTTGAAAAAACCATCGTGTGTCAAGGCCTTGCACGGAAGGCACACGGTGCCGATATCTCGGAAATCGCGTTTTCGCGATGCATTGAAGAAAGCGCCCTCCGTGCCAATCATGGGCGGTCCGGGCGCCGACTGTCCAACAGGAGGTCAACATGACGGAACAGGTGAACCCATCTGACGAGTCGCCCGCCAAAATTGGCAAAGGCGACGTTATGGCGGTTCTGCCGCTGCGCGACATCGTGGTTTTCCCGCACATGATCGTCCCGCTGTTCGTGGGACGCGAGAAATCCGTCCGCGCGCTGGAAGCGGTGATGAAGGAAGACAAGCAAATCCTGCTGGTGGCGCAGCGCAACGCCACCCAGGACGATCCCTCGATCGAGGACATCTACCGCCTCGGCACGGTGTCCACGATCCTGCAATTGCTGAAACTGCCCGATGGCACCGTGAAGGTGCTGGTCGAAGGCGGACGGCGGGCGAAGATCACCAGCTTCAAGGAAACCGAAGCCTATTTCGAGGCCTCGGTGGAGCCTGTCGCCGATCAGCCCGGCGACAAGAAAAGCCTGGAGGCGCTGAGCCGCTCGGTCGTGTCGCAGTTCGAGCAGTACATCAAGCTCAACAAAAAAATCGCCCCCGAGGTGCTGGTGTCGCTGAACCAGATCGAGGAGCCATCAAAGCTCGCCGACACCGTCGCCAGCCATCTCAACCTGAAAATCCCCGAGAAGCAGGAATTGCTCGAACTGCACCGCGTCAGCGACCGGCTGGAAAAAGCCTTCGCGCACATGGAGAACGAGATCGGCGTTTTGCAGGTCGAGAAGAAAATCCGCGGCCGCGTGAAGCGCCAGATGGAGAAAACCCAGCGCGAGTACTATTTGAATGAGCAACTGAAGGCCATTCAGAAGGAACTCGGCGAGGGCGAGGACGGCCAGGACGAGAACGCGGAGCTTGAGGAAAAGATCAAGAAGACCCGCTTGTCCAAGGAAGCCCGCGAAAAGGCGACGGGGGAGCTGAAAAAACTCCGCACCATGTCGCCCATGAGCGCCGAGGCGACGGTCGTGCGCAACTACCTGCAATGGATCCTGTCCATTCCGTGGAAGACCCGCAGCAAGGTCCGCAACGACGTGAGCGCCGCCGAGAAGATCCTGAACGAGGATCATTTTGGCCTCGACAAGGTGAAGGAGCGCATCCTCGAATACCTGGCGGTGCAGGCGCGCAGCCCGAAAGTGCGTGGCGCGATCCTGTGCCTCGTGGGCCCGCCCGGCGTCGGCAAGACCTCGTTGGGCAAATCCATCGCCCGCGCCACAGGCCGCAACTTCGTCCGGATGTCCCTGGGCGGCGTGCGCGATGAGGCGGAAATACGCGGTCATCGCCGCACCTATATCGGCTCCATGCCCGGTAAGGTGATCCAGGGCATGAAGAAGGCGAAAACCTCCAACCCGTTGTTCCTGCTGGACGAAATAGACAAACTCGGCGCCGACTGGCGCGGCGATCCCTCGTCCGCGCTGCTGGAGGTGCTCGATCCGGAGCAGAACAGCACCTTCGCCGATCACTACCTGGAGGTGGATTACGATCTGTCCGACGTGATGTTCGTCACCACGGCCAACAGCCTGCGGATGCCGCAGCCGCTGATGGACCGGATGGAGATCATCCGCATCCCCGGCTATACCGAGGATGAGAAGGTCGAGATCGCCAAACGCCATCTGGTGCCCAAACAGGCGGAAGCGCATGGCCTGAAGAAGGGCGAATGGGCGATCACCGACGAGGCGCTGCACGAACTGATCCGCTATTACACGCGGGAAGCGGGCGTGCGGAACCTGGAACGCGAACTCGCCAACCTCGCCCGTAAATCGGTCAAGGAGATCGTCACCAAGAAGGTGGAGAAGATGGCGATCGACATGTCCAACCTCGAAACCTTCGCCGGCGTGAAGAAATTCCGCTTCGGGGAGACCGAGGCCGAGGACATGGTGGGCGTCGTTACCGGCCTCGCCTGGACCGAGGTGGGCGGGGAAATCCTGACCATCGAGTCGGTGCTGCTGCCGGGCAAGGGCAACATCAAGCACACCGGCAAACTGGGCGACGTGATGCAGGAAAGCGTCTCGGCCGCGCTGAGTTACGTGCGCAGCCGCTCGATCCGCTTCGGCATCCGCCCGCCCTTGTTCGAGAAGCGCGACATCCATGTGCATGTGCCCGAGGGTGCGACTCCGAAGGACGGTCCGTCCGCCGGGATCGCGATGGCGACCTCCATCGTCTCCATCCTGACCGGCATTCCGGTGCGCCGCGATGTCGCCATGACCGGGGAGATCACGTTGCGTGGCCGGGTGCTGCCGATCGGCGGACTGAAGGAAAAACTGCTGGCGGCGTTGCGGGCCGGGATCAAGACCGTGTTCATTCCCAAGGACAATGAAAAGGATCTGGCCGAGATCCCGGACAACGTGAAGAACAACCTGATCCTGATCCCGGTGTCCGACGTCGATGAAGTGATCGCCAGGGCGCTGGTGCGTCCGCCCACGGCGATCGAATGGGAAGAGCCGGCGGAAATCGCGCCGGTGCCAGCTCTGGCGCAACCGGCCGGGGCGCTTTTGCAACACTGATCGTTGGATCGCCCTCTCCCGCCCGCGGGCGGGAGAGGGCGATCCGGCTTCGTACCAAGGGGAATCGTATACGTGAACAAGAACGACCTTATCGCGGCGGTCGCTGACAGCACCGGTGAGACCCGCGCCAAGGCGGGTGACGCCGTGGATGCCGTGTTCGCCGCCATCACGGCCGCGTTGAAGGGCAAGGATGAGGTAAGGCTGGCGGGGTTCGGCACTTTCGTGGCGGCGGAACGCAAGGCAGGCACTGGCCGCAACCCCCGGACCGGCGAGGAAATGCAGATCCCCGCGTCCACCACCGTGCGGTTTAAGGTGGGTAAGGGCCTGAAGGACGCCGTGAACTGAGAACAGAAAGGCCGGTGCTCCGCCCGCGCCCCTGGACCCCATCCCCTGGTGACTCCATGGATGGTTTCCAAAGGCGAGCCGTCATGCGGAGCATGCCAAGGGCATGACGGCGGAGGTCCAGGAGGCAGCGCCTCCTGGCGGGTCTCAGGGCGGAGCCCTGACGCTTTTCCACTTGAATGCCAAACGGTTTTCGTATCTTCACTCCCCTCACAGGCGGTTAGCTCAGCGGTAGAGCGTCTCGTTTACACCGAGAGGGTCGGCGGTTCGAATCCGTCACCGCCTACCAGCCTCCAAATCGCCAAAATCCGCGGTTGCACGCTTGACGTCTCTGGAATGGCGGCTTAAAGCCTCGCCTCCGCCAAAGCGGGTGTAGCTCAGTTGGTTAGAGCGCCGGCCTGTCACGCCGGAGGTCGCGGGTTCGAGCCCCGTCACTCGCGCCACGGCGTGCCCTCCCTTTTTCCATCATGCGTCTGGATCAGGTTCCTCCCATCCACAGGTTTCTCCTGGACATGCATGAGATCGCTCCTGCCCCTTGCCCAGTACGCCGCCCGCGGCGTTCCCTCCGCATGACCCGCCTGCTGCTGGCCCTGGGCATTGGGCTGGTCCTGACCCATACGCACCCAACATGGTCAGCCGTCACGCCCGCCAGTCCAGAAACCGGCGAGGCCCCCGTCAGGAAGAAACCCCGCCCAAAAAAACCCGCCCAGATGGAAGGCGCCAAGGCGGCGGCGTCACGGGGTAAGGGCGTCAAGGGCCACGCGGCCGATCCAAAACCCCATTCCGTGCCCGCCCTCGTGGCGCCCCTCGCGGCCCCGAAGCCCGTTGTGAAGCCTGGCAAGGATCCGGCTGAGCCCTCCGCCAAACTGCCGCGTTTCGCCGCCCTCAAAACCGATGAGACCAACATGCGCGTCGGTCCCGGCCAGCGTTACCCGATCGAGTGGGTGTACCGGCGGCGCGATCTGCCCGTGGAGGTGGAGCGGGAATACGATGTGTGGCGGTATGTGCGCGATCCCGAAGGCGTGCGCGGCTGGGTGCATCAGGTGACCCTGAGCGAGCGCCGCACCTTCGTGGTCAAGGATGCCGATGCCACGATCCGGACCGATGCCAATGACACCGCCAGACCCGTCGCCGTGTTGAAGGTGGGGGTGATTGGCCGGTTGAAGTCCTGCGATGAAGGCTCAAAATGGTGCCAGGTGCAGAGCGGACCGTTCAAGGGATATTTGAGGCGGGAGCAGTTCTGGGGGCTTTTCCCCAATGAGGTGGTGACGGCTTCGTGAAGAGGCGGTGAGGGAAGGACG
>JAYVCG010000257.1:0-11720 GCA_043750075.1 Acetobacteraceae bacterium
CCACCGCTGCAGGAGGGCGATGCGCTCGCCACGACCGGCGATGACATCGAGGTGCCGCACCGCCGGAAAGTCCGCATCGTCACCGATGCTGCGGGCAATATCCGTACGATCGTGCTCGAACGCGGCACCGATGTCGCCGAGAGCCTGCACGCGTTCTCGCCACTGCGGCAATAGCGGCCGCTAGGCCCGATCGCCGGGGAACGACACCTGTCCGGCGACGCCACCATATCCGCAGACGACATCTCGTCTCCACTGCTAGACTCCGCGCCCCGACCCGATTCTTCGGGGAAAATCCCACCCAATGATCTCTTTTCGCAATTTCGCCCTGCGGCGCGGCGAGCGCCTGCTGCTGTCCGACGTCGACCTCACCCTGCATGCGGGGTGGCGGGTCGGCGTGGTCGGTCGCAACGGCACTGGCAAGTCGTCGCTGTTCGCGGCGCTGATGCGCGAGATCGAGGCCGACAAAGGCGATCTGGATCTGCCCGGGCGGGTGCGCATCGCCAGTGTCGCGCAGGAAACCCCGTCGCTGCCGGATGCGGCGATCGATTTCGTGTTATCGGGCGATCTGCCGGTGTATGCCGCGATCCAGGCCGAGTTGACGGCGGTCGCTGCCGAGGATTGGGAAGCGGTCGCCGAAGCGCATCACCGGCTGGAGGAATTGAACGGGTACGACGCCAGCGCACGCGCCGGGCGTTTGTTGCACGGGCTTGGCTTCGCGGCCGATACCCAACAGCGCGCGGTGTCGACATTCTCCGGCGGCTGGCGGGTGCGATTGAATCTCGCACGCGCATTGATGACGCCGTCGGATCTGCTGCTGCTGGACGAGCCGACCAACCATCTGGACGCCGAAAGTGTCGCCTGGTTGGAAAAAACCCTGCATGATTATGCCGGCACCGTCATGGTCGTCACCCATGACCGCTATTTCCTGGACAACGTGACCAACTGGATGCTGGAAATCGAACGCGGCCGCGGCTATCCGTTCGAGGGCAATTACTCCACCTGGCTGCAACAGAAGATCAAGCGCCTGCGTCAGGAGGAAAAAGAGGAAAGCGCCCGTCAGCGCGCCCTCACCGCCGAGGAAGAATGGATCCAGTCTTCCCCCCGCGCCCGTCAGACCAAGAACCGCGCCCGCATTCAACGCTATGAGGAATTGCAGGCGAAATCCCTGGAACAATCGGGCGGCATCGCCGACATCGTCATTCCCCCCGGCCCTCGTCTGGGCAATCTGGTGATCGAGGCTGAGGATCTGTGCAAAGGCTATGGCAACAACCTGCTGATCGAGGGCATGAACTTCAAGCTGCCGCCGGGCGGCATCGTTGGCATCATCGGACCCAACGGCGCCGGTAAAACGACACTGTTCCGCATGATTACCGGACAGGAACAGCCCGATTCCGGCACGCTGCGCGTTGGCGAGACG
This sequence comes from Acetobacteraceae bacterium, assembly GCA_043750075.1. Taxonomy (GTDB): domain Bacteria; phylum Pseudomonadota; class Alphaproteobacteria; order Acetobacterales; family Acetobacteraceae; genus Rhodopila. Next base: position 1,418 of record JAYVCG010000257.1, read on the forward strand.
GTGAAACTCGGCTACGTCGATCAATCGCGCGACAGCCTCAATCCCGACCGCACGGTGTGGCAGGAAATCTCGGAAGGCGAGGAAGTCATTTATCTCGGCAAACGCGCCATCCAGTCGCGCGCGTATGTGGCCGCGTTTAATTTCAAGGGTTCCGATCAGCAAAAGAAGGTCGGTATCCTGTCGGGCGGCGAGCGTAACCGGGTGCATCTGGCGAAGATGCTCAAGAAGGAACACAACGTCATCCTGCTGGATGAACCCACCAACGATCTCGATGTCGATACGTTACGCGCGCTGGAGGAAGCTCTGATGGAATTCGCCGGCTGTGTCGTGGTCATCAGCCATGACCGCTGGTTCCTCGACCGGCTCGCCACCCACATCCTGGCGTTCGAGGGCGACAGCCACGTCGAATGGTTCGAGGGCAATTTCCAGGCCTACGAAGCCGATAAACGCCGCCGCCTGGGCGCCGACGCGACGGAGCCGCACCGGATCAAATACCGTCCCCTGGCGCGTTGAGGGCTGATTCCGGAATCAAGGCGGTGGACGGGCGGGAAACCCATGTCCACCGCCCCTTGCCCGTTCCGTGCGATGGTGTAAGGTCCTCGATGCATGGGAATTGTCCCGAATAACGCACGGTCTGAACAGTCGAGGCGCATGGAATGGCTTATTACACGGAAGTGCTGCAACCTGGTGAGACCGTGAAATGCATTGGACAATTGCACTGGATATTACATCGTGATGAAATCATCCTCGGCGCGCTGACCCTGCTCACGGCGCTGGTGTATTTCTCCCGTGCCGACAGGGGGCATGGCGTGTTGTTCATTGTCATGGTGGTGTTGTTGCTGGCCACCATCGCGTCCTTCATCCGCTCCTGGATCATTCGCGTCACCACGGAAATCGTGGTCACGGACAAGCGTATCATTCATAAGGTGGGTTTGATCTCCCGCCGCACGCAGGAGATCAACATCACCAAGGTCGAGACCGTCGATGTCAATCAAAGTTTTCTCGGCCGGATGCTGGATTATGGCGTGGTCACCATCATTGGCACCGGCGGAAGCTGGGGGCCGCTGCGCCAGATCGCCGCGCCGTTGCAGTTGCGTAACGCGATCGTTGTCGGGTAGCGCGCGGGGCAGCGCTCCGTGCTTTCTTGCCTTTCCCCCAACCAGACAGCCACACCCCCCTGACAAAGCCGCGTCCCGTGCTAGGCTCCCGCCACACGCGACCATCAGGAGGAAACCCCATGGCCACCCAGCCGCCGCGACCCGGCGCCATCACCGCCGGCGCCATCACCGATCGTAATCTCGCGCTGGAACTGGTCCGGGTCACCGAGGCCGCCGCCCTCGCCGCCTCCCAATGGATCGGCCTTGGCCATAAGAACGAAGCCGATGGCGCGGCGGTCGAGGCCATGCGCAAGGGGTTCGACAGCGTGGCCATCTCCGGCACCGTCGTCATCGGCGAGGGCGAGATGGACGAAGCCCCGATGCTGTTCATCGGCGAGAAGGTCGGCGCCGGCGGCCCGGAAATGGACATCGCCGTGGACCCGCTGGAAGGCACGACGCTGACCGCCAAGGGCGGCCCCAACGCCATCGCCACCGTGGCCCTGGCCGAGCGCGGCAATTTCCTCCACGCGCCCGACATCTACATGGACAAGATCGCCGTGGGCGGCGGGCTGCCGGACGGGGTGGTCAACCTCGACGATTCCGTCGAGACCAATCTGCGCAACCTGGCACGGGCGAAGAAATGCGCGGTGTCCGATCTGCTCGCCTGCATCCTGGACCGCGACCGGCACAAGGAACTGATCGCGAAAATACGGGAAGCCGGGGCGCGCATCATGCTGATCAGCGACGGCGACGTGGCGGGGGTGATCGCCACCACGCAGCCCGATTCTCTGGTGGATATCTATCTCGGCTCTGGCGGCGCCCCCGAGGGCGTGCTGGCGGCAGCGGCGCTGCGCTGCATCGGCGGCCAGATGCAAGGCCGCCTGATGTACGAGGAAGAAGCCCAGCGTGAGCGTGTGCGCCAGATGGGCCACGCTGACCCCAACCGTTGCTTCACCTGTGAGGAAATGGCCAAGGGCGACGTGATGTTCGCCGCGACCGGCGTGACCTCGGGCGCCATGCTGCGCGGCGTCAAACGGTTCGGCGGCGGCGCGATCACCCATTCGGTGGTGATGCGCAGCCGCTCCGGCACCGTCCGCTATGTCGAGGCGCACCACAATTTCAACCAGAAGACATGGTGGGAGGCACCTTGAGGCAAGCCGTTTGAACTCCCTTCCCCCTGCCCTTGCCCTTGGGGCCGTACTGGGCATTGAACGCGGCCTGAGCGGGCGGCGCTGGCTCTGGCGCGCGGGCGAGGACCGAATCGCCTTCGGCATCGCGCAGCGGCTGGAGGTGCCGGAAATCGTCGGCCGTCTGCTCGCCGCGCGCGGGGTCGGGATCGAGGCGGCGACGGATTTCCTCGAACCCACGTTGCGCGCCCTGCTGCCCGATCCCTCCGTGCTGATCGACATGGACGTGGCCGCCGCGCGCCTCGCCGACGCGGTGATGGCCGGGGAAACCGTCGGGGTTTTCGGCGATTACGACGTCGATGGCGCGTGCAGCGCCGCGCTGATGGTCTCCTGGCTGCGCGGACTGGGCTGCACGGTGCTGCATCACGTGCCCGACCGGATGAAGGAAGGCTATGGGCCGAACGCTCCCGCCTTGCTGGCACTGGCCGGGAAAGGCGCGCGGCTGATCATCTGCGTCGATTGCGGCACCGCCGCGGCCGAGGCGCTGTCAGTGCTGGCCGGCAAGGCCGACGCGGTGGTGCTGGACCACCACAAAGCGGAGGGACCGCCTCCCGCGATTCTGGCGACGGTCAATCCCAACCGGCTGGATGATACCTCCGGCCTGACGGCGCTGTGCGCGGCGGGGGTGGCGTTTCTCACCGTGATCGCGGCGACCCGGACGTTGCGCCGCCGCGGGTTCTTCGCGGGACGGCGCGAGCCCGATCTGATCGGGTTGCTCGACCTCGTGGCGCTGGCGACGGTCTGCGATGTGATGCCGCTGAGCGGGGTTAACCGCGCGCTGGTCTGTCAGGGCCTGCGCGTCATGGCCCGCCGCGCCCGTCCCGGCCTCGCCGCGTTGCTGGAGGTGACGCAGGCACGGGAAAAACTGTCCGCCATGACCTGCGGCTTCGCGCTTGGCCCGCGCATCAACGCCGCCGGACGGATCAGCGAGGCCGATCTGGGGCTGCGTCTGTTGTTGTGCGAGGACCGCGTCGAGGCCCAGGCCCTGGCCGAACGCCTCGATACCGTCAACCGTCAGCGCCAGGAGGTCGAGGCCTCCATGCTCGAAGCCGCCATGCGCGCCGCCGAGGTCCAGGCGGAGGCGGGGAACGCGGTATTGGTGGTGGCGGGGGAGGGATGGCATCCCGGTGTGGTCGGCATCGTCTCGGGCCGTATCAAGGAACGGTTCAACCGGCCGGCCTGTGTCGCCGGGATCACCAACGGCATCGCCAAGGGCTCGGGCCGTTCCGTGCCGGGCGTCGATCTGGGGAGCGCGGTGATCGCGGCGCGGCAGGCGGGTATCCTGACAACTGGCGGCGGGCATGCGATGGCGGCGGGGTTTTCCTTGTCCCACAACCAGATCGAGGCCTTCCGGGTGTTCCTGAACGAACGCCTGGCCGCCGCCGCGGCCTTGCCAGGCGCGGTGGATTTGCTGGTGGAAGCGGCATTGTCGGTGCCTGGCGCCACCATCGATCTCGCGCGTCAGGTGGAGCGGCTGGCGCCCTTTGGCGCGGGCAACGACGAGCCGGTGATGGTGTTGCAACGCGCCCGTGTGATCCGGGCGGACCGGGTGGGCAAGGAGTTGAACTCGATCCGGGTGTTCCTGGAAGGCGAAGGCGGCGGTCCCCGGTTGAAAGCGATGCTGTTCCGCGCGCGGGACGGCGCGCTGGCCGACGCCCTGCTGAGCCGGGACCGCGTGCCGTTGCATCTGGCCGGGCATCTGCGCGTCGAGGCATGGAATGGCGCGGAAAACCCCGGTTTCATCATTTCCGATGCCGCATTGGCTTGACCTGGGCATGGGGGTCCGCTACCCACCGCCAACCCTGCTGAGGGGTCGCGCGGTCCCGTTCGTCTAGAGGCCCAGGACACCGCCCTTTCACGGCGGTAACACGAGTTCGAATCTCGTACGGGACGCCATTGCCTGCCGGTAAGACGTTGAATTTGGCTGATATTTCCTGACGCGGCTGGTCTATCCCCCACACTCGGATCGCGCCAGCCTGATCTGGCGTGGTTATGAGGGGTCGTTTGACGCGGTGTCCGGTTGCGGCCGGCAGGCTTCGCTCCGTGCTACTGTGCCACGTTCCACCGCGCTGTGCGGATGCCTCAGATGCTCAAAGCCCCTCGGCAATGATCCAATGTGTGGTCATGCACGGTGCTTGTTTCGCTGGACCACCGGCAGCACGTCCAGGGTGAAAATGTCCATCAGCCAAAAGACTGAAGGCTGAACCGCGCGCTCAGACTCTTCCCCTGGCGGACAGGGCGCAGCAGAAGGACACCGCCGCCACCGCCGCCAGGAAGGCCGCCACGAGCCATGGCGCGCCGTCACTCCATCGCAGCAGCCAAAGCGCGATCAACGGCGTGAACCCTCCCAGGATGGCGGAAACCTGATACGCCGCCGACAGCCCGGAGTAGCGCACGGATGTGCGGAAGAGTTGAGTGAAGAATGTCGCCTGGACGCTTAACAGCAGCATGGGTCCGAGGATGAACAACCCTATGAAGCCCACCCACACGGCGGCCGGGGAACGCGTTTCCAGCAGCGCGAAGTAAGGAACAGCCAGCAGGATCAACAGGAAGTTGCCCAGAAGGGTCAGGCCGCGCGCGCCAATGCGGTCGCCAAACAGCCCGAACAGCGGCATCGCCGCCAGTCCCGCCAGCGAGGCCGCCATCAGCGCGGCCAGCGCCGTGCCGCGCGCCAGACCAAGATACAGGGTCACATAGGTGAGGCCAAAGGACTTTATCAGATTGCTGGAGACGGTTTCCGACAGGCGCACCCCGGTGGCCAGCAGCAGGTTGCGCCTGTGCGTGCGCCACAGTTCGATCAGGGGCGCGCTGCCTTTTTCAGCGCGGGTTTCGGCGCGGCGGAATTCCGGAGTCTCGGCGATGTTGACGCGGATATAGACCGCGGCGGCCAGCATGACGATGGAGAGCAGGAAGGGGACGCGCCAGCCCCAGGACAGGAAATCTTCCGTCGGCAGCAGAGCGCAGAGGCCAAACACGCCATTCGCCAGCAACAGTCCGGCGGGAGACGCCGCCTGGGGCAGGCTGCCCCAGAAGCCGCGTTGGTGCAGGGGTGCATGTTCGATCGTCATCAGGCTTGCCCCGCCATATTCGCCGCCAAGGCCGATGCCTTGCATGACGCGCAGGAAGACCAGGCAGACGGGTGCCCAGAGACCGGCCTTTTCATAATCCGGTAGCAGTCCGATCAGGAAGGTGCATGCGCCAATGATCAGAAGAGTGGCCAGCAGGCAGGACTTGCGGCCGACGCGATCGCCGATATGGCCAAAGATAAGGCCACCCAGCGGACGTGCCAGAAAGCCGGACGCGAAGGCAGCGAAGGCCGCCATCGTATTCATCAGCGGGTCACCAGGCGGAAAGAACAAATCCCCAAACACCAGCGCGGTCGCGATGGCGAAGATATAAAAGTCATACCACTCCAGCAGACCGCCGACGAAACTCGCCGCCGCGACCTTGGGCATGGAAACAGGGAGCGTGGAAATCAGAGGCATGAGTATCGGGTCACCGGATGATTTGTCTTAAATGGCACGATATCCGATCGATGGCTCGCGGATGGCAATCTCATGCCGCGAACCGTCCGCCGCCCGTGTCACGGGCCTGACCAAGGGCGGTCAGCACCCGCGGCATTTCCCCGATCTTGCCGCCGCGCGGGGCGCCCTTCACATGGCGCGCGAGTTCCGCCAGGGTGGCGGGGACGGTGGCGCGCGTCAACAGGCCGCGCAGCACGATGTACTGGCGGGCGGTATCGTCGCGGGGCCAGTGGAGGGCGTCGGCGGTGGCCGTTTCCTCCATGTCCAGGGCGGATTGGGCCCAACGGGAGAGACGGAATCCCTCCCAGGACGGAGCACGGCTTTCTTCCACCGGCCCAGAAACCGGATGAGGAATGAGACGATGGAGAAGCATTGAAACAGTCTTGCCCCTGTTACGTTTGAACCCGGTGAGCGGACAGCGGGGCCGGGTGACGGTGCCCCTCAGTACTCGAACTGATACGTCATCCCGATGCTGGCGCCACCGCCGCCCGCGCCGCCGGTGGCCGGGGATGTGCCTGTTCCCACCGTCGTTTCCAGCTTCAATCCCTTGGTGATGTCGATCTGCACGGTTCCTTGCGTTTCGCCGCCCGTGGTGCCTTGTTTCACGCCAACATGCACGCCCGGCGCCAGGTACCGTCCGGCTTCCAGCACCGGCCCGCCGCTCCGGCCAGTGCCCACCGACAACTGGTCGAGGCCCAGGCCGGAGCGTATTCCCTCCAGGGGATCGCCGATGGGGGAGGACACACCGGACAACGACGCCAGCGCCGCCGCGATCCGCGCCACCTGGAACGGGCTGAGCCGCGCGACGAACGCGTTGAACAGCAACTGCGCCATGATTTCTTCCCGTGGCATCTCCGGCGTGCTGGACAAGGTGATCGTGGGGTTCCGCGCGCTGCCGCTGACGGTGACCCTGGTGGTCAGCGCCGCCGTCTGGTTGGTGGCGACGAGCTTCAGCGAGGGATCGGTGAGACCGGCCCCGGAGAAATCGATCGTGCCCTCGGTCAGCGTGAGGGATTGACCGGCGAGCGTGAAGACACCCCTGCGCAGACGCAACTCTCCTTGCGGCGAGGGGTTGGCGGCGGTGCCTCCAAACGCCACCCGCCCGCCGAGTTCCACATCCAGGCCGCGCCCCCGGATGAACACCTGTCCCGGCGCGTCCAGTATCAGGTTGAGGGCGATGTCCGGCGCCACCGGGGGCGGCGGGGGCGGCACGAAAGGTTTTCCCGCCTCTCGCGTCTTCAGCACCGTGACGCTGGCTGGCAACCGTTCCGGCACCCGGATGTCCGCCTGACGGACGCGGACGGTTCCGCCCAGGGCGAGGCGTGTGTTCAGGGCGCCGGTCAAAGTCAGATCGAGATCGGTGACCGCGGTGATCAGGTCGCTCGCCATCAGCTGTGCGTTGCCCGCGCGCAGGGTCAGCGAAACGGGCCGCGCGCCGTTCAGGCCGAGGACGCCGCTGGCGGCGATGGTGCCGCCTCCGGCCTTGCCGGTGAATTGCAGCAGCCGGATCGACTCGCCATCCGCCTGGAGCGTGGCGGCGATGCCGGAAACCCGCGCGCCCAGGCTGATGTCGCGCGCCTCGCCTCCGGTCAGCCGCGCCGTGCCGGTCAGGCGCGGCGCGCGCGGTGTCCCGCCCGCCGCCATGTCCAGTTCCACCCGTCCCCTGACCTGCCGTCCCCGCGCCGTCAGCAGCGGATCGAGCATCGCGAGGTCGATCGTGCCCCCGGCCCGCGCGTCCAGCCGGCCCGCGGCATCGAACGGCACGGCGCCGTTCAGCGTCACCCGCGCGCTCCCCGCCGCCAGCCGCCCGTTCACCTGGGCGTGGTCCCCTCGCAGGGTTCCTTCCAGTGTCATCTCCAGCGGAGGCAGTCCCTGACCCGGCCCGCTCCGCATGCGCAGACCAGAGGCTTTGAGGCGGATGTTTCCTTCTGGCCGCGCCATGGACCCGGTCAGACGCGCCTCGCCCGCGATCGTGCCATCGGCCGCGTATTCCGGAGCGAGCAGGGCGGCGGCATCGGCGGGCAGGTTTTTCAGTTCCATCCGCACATCGAGCGTCTGGCCCGCGCGGCCCGCCACCGCGAGTTCCGCCTGACGGAACCCCAGTCGTAACCGGTCCAGGGTAATCCCTTCCGCGAATCCCACCCGGACGGGAGCGAGCAGGCGTGCCGTCTCCCGTTTCCATGTGACACGCGTGGAGGCCAGCGTCAGCACCCGCTCAGGCGCATCCAACGTGCCCGTGGCCTCGGCCTGGAGCGGAGCGCCCGCGAGATCGGCGAGGCTGGCGGTCAGGCGCAAACCCAGGGCGGAAACGGGTCCGTTTCCGCTCAACCGGAGGGCGCCGCGCAGGCCGCTGGCCGCCACTCCGTCCAGGGTCAGCACGCCCTCGACCGCCGGATGCCCGCCCGGATCGGTGATGGTCGCGGTCAGGGCCGCGCTGGCCACTTCAACCGCCTCCGCCCCCATGCCGCCGATGACGAGTTGCCCGGACGTCAGGCTGAGGCGGGTGGAAGCGGGCGACGCGGCGATCGTAAGCGCGGCCTTGCCCGTGAGCGGGCGTTCCAGCAGCGGGGACAAATCCTCCAGCCGCGCCATCGTCAACCACAGATCGCCCGTTGGGATGAAGGCGTCCGGAGCGAAATCCAGCGTCCCCCCCGCGCTGAGGCTTTTCCAGGCGGCGCGCTCGATGGCGAGGCGCGCGCCGCCGTCCGGCCGTTGCCCGGCGCTCAGCGCCAGGGTCACCGGAGCATCCAGAAACCGGCCCTCGGCGTTCAGCCGGCCAGCGATGACGCCCGGCGGGGTGGCGCCTGGTGGGGGGGTGCCCGGCGGGGTAGTAACCAGTGGGAGGGTGGCGGAAACATGCACATTGAAGCGGCTGGTCCTGATGCCCCTCGCGGCGGCGTCCCCGCTCAGGTCAGCGGTGACGGCAAGCGCCTCCGGCGGACCGGCGGCCTGGCCCCTCATCTCGACCGAGCCGGAAAGGCCTGGCGCCAGCACGGCCAGCCTGGGCAAGGTCAGGGTCCAGTCCAAATCCAGCTTTGCCCCGTCGAACCCGCCTCTGGCGGAAGCGGCGAGGCTCGCGCCGCTCATCGAAAAGCGGGTCAGGCGGATATCCCGGCCCGTCATGGAGGCCGCGAGGTCGATGGTCCCGGCCTCGCCGATCAGCGCCGGTAACGGTTTCATCCCCCCGGTGACACGAAGGCCGCCCCTGGCCGCGATCGTGGCCGTGCCGGGCGGCGCGGCCACGTCGATGTCCAGCGCCGCGCCGCCCTGAAGCTCCACGCCGCCAAGAGCCGCGAACGGCGCCAGATCGGCCAGTGTCAGACGCAAGCGCGCCATGGGCGTGGCGCCCCCGGCCTGACCGGTGCCCTCGGCCAGCAGCAAGGGATGACGCAGCGTGAAACGCACTGGCCAATCCGGTGCGTCGAGGCGGGCCCGCGCGTCCAAAGTCAGCGGTCCACCATCCAGCAGAGCGGGCGGCAGTCCGGGCAGGCGCATTTGCTCCAGGCTGGCGCGCACAGCGATCTCGCCATCGGCCTTTCCGGCGATCTCGGCCCGCGCGGTTCCCACCGAAGCTTCCGCGCCGGTCAACCCGGACACCGTCAGCACCCCGGTCACATCGGGCGTCAGGAACGGGCCATGCATTTCCCCCTCCAGCCGGATCGACGACCAGGCGATACCGGGCGCGGGCCGCATCGCGGGGGCGGCGGCGGAAACCCGTATGTCCGCGGTCTTTCCGGGGAGGTTCGCGGTGCCCTCCAGCGTGGCGCGCATGTCCCCGGCGCCAAGGCTCAGCTTCGCCGCCAGCCGGTCCATGGGACCATCGATCGCGCCAAGGATCGTGATGCCGCCCAGATCGGGCAGGCCGGCCAGACCGGCGAGCAGACCTCGCGCGCCTTCCCGCGCCTCCAGCGTGGCGCGCAGATGGCCGGGATCGAAGGAGGCCTCGATCGTGTAACGATCCCCTCCGCGGGCCGCGCCGAGTGTTGCCGGCACGTCTTCCCGGAGCGTGTCGAGGGCATGCAACGTCAGTTCCACCCGCCCGGCATCCGGCGCCGTGAGATCGGCCGAGCCCTCGACGGTCAGCGCCAGGGTCTGACTGGCCCCCGTCTGACCGGGCGTGGTCTGACCGGCCACGGCATGGCCCATTACGGTGGGACCGATCTCCAGCCGCGCCACATGTAACCGGCGCAGGGCTACACGCACCGGCGGCACCGTGCCGCCGCCGGACGCGCCGGAACGGGCTTCCGGCGATCGGATCAGGTTGACCTGTCCGGCCTCCAGCAGGTCGATCCAGACCTGACCGTGGATCAACCGCATGGGCGACCAATCCAGCCTGATGTCCGCCGCCGTGAGATACGGCCCTTTGGCATCCGAGAGCGTCAGCGCGCCAATGCGGAGCGCGTCAGGAAAGCGGCCGCTCAGTCCCTCGACCCGCGCCATCCCGCCGGTCAGACGCGGAAGCAGCGTCTCGATCAGGCGCTGTCCCGGACCAGTG
>JAYVCG010000258.1:0-3098 GCA_043750075.1 Acetobacteraceae bacterium
AGCTTGACGAACAGCCGGTCGTTGCCCGCGGCGATGCACAGCGGACGGTCGGCGGTCTCGAAGATCTGATACGGGGCGAGGGTGGCGCTGGCCGCGCCGTGGCGTTCGGGCAGCTTGCCGGTGACGTTATAGGCGTTGAGCGGGCCTTGCACCCAGGCCACCGCGCTCTCGAACAGCGAGGTATCGACGGCGCAGCCAGCACCCGTTGTCTCGCGCTGTTTCAGGGCGGCGAGGGCGCCGATCACGCACCACATGCCGGTGGCGGTGTCGTTGATGGCGGGGGCGCAGAAGGTCGGCGGGTCATCGGGCCGCCCGGTCAGCGATACCACCGCGCCGTAGCATTGCAGCAATGGATCGAACCCCGGCGCCATCTTCAACGGCCCCTGATGGCCGAAAGCCCAGATCGAGCAATAGATCAGCCGCGGGTTCACCGCCCGCAGCGCGTCCGGGCCGATGCCGCACTGATCGACGATGCCGGGCCGCAGGTTCTGGATCAGGATGTCGGCGTCCAGGACAAGCTTTTTCAGTTTCGCCACGTCCTCCGGGTCTTTGATGTCCAGCGTGATCGAGCGTTTGGCGCGGTTGTTGGTGTGGAAGCTGATCGAATCACCCCCCACGAAGGGCGGCCCCCAGAGGCGGGCGTCATCGCCGCCATCGGGTTTTTCCACCTTGATCACGTCGGCGCCCATGTCGGCCAGGATCACGCCCGCGAGCGGACCCGCCAGGGCCTGGCCGATCTCGATCACCTTCACGCCGCTCAGGGGTCCGGTCATGGCTCAGCCCCCCAGGTTCAGGCGGGCGCGGAAGGCCGCGTCCCCCAGGGAGAATTCCTGGCCGTTGAGGTCGGCGGCGGCTTCGGTGCAGAGGTAGACGATGGCGGCGGCGGGATGCGCCACGGGCGTCAGATTGGCGCGCGGGATCTGGCTGACGCGGTTGACGCCCGAGGCGCGGATCGCGACCTGCATGTCGGTGTCCGTGGTGCCGGGCTGGAAGCCGAACACGCGGATGCCGTTGTCCGGGTTCTCCAGCGCGATGGCGCGGGTCAGCATCGCGAGGCCCGCTTTGCCGGTGCAATAGGCGCTCCACCCCTCCAGCGGGCGCATCGCGGCGCCGGAGGAGACGTTGACGATCGTTCCGCCGCCCGCCTTGATCATGCGCGGCAGCACGGCGCGGATCGGGTAATAGGCGCCGGTCAGGTTGATTTCGATGTTGCGCGCCCAGGCGGCGGGGTCGCTGCCGGCGATGGTGGCGATGGGCTCGATGACGCCCGCGTTGTTGATCAGGGCATCGACGCGGCCGAAGCGCTTTTCCGTATCGGAGACCAAAGCCTCGACGGCGGCGTGGTCGGAGACATCGCAGGCGCTGGCATGGGCCTGTCCGCCCGCCTCGGCGATCTGGCGCGCGACGGCCTCGGTCCGGGCGCCATCCCGCGCCGTCAGCACCACGATCGCCCCCGCTTTCCCCAACGCCTGGGCCGCCGCGGCCCCAATGCCGCGGCTGGCGCCGGTGACGAGAATGACCTTGCCTGACAATGCGTTCATGGGGTTTGGACTCCGCTGCGTTGGCCCCAGGTTTACGGGAGCGGGGGCGCGGCGGCAAACGCGGTTCAGGCGCCGCCGGAACGGATGTAACCCTCCACCCATGTGTCCTGGTCGAGCCGCCGCGTGAATATCCGGAATCCGTCAGGCCAGTCGCGGAATCCAGGCTACCGTCTCAGACGCGCGATGGCCGCTTCGGCGAGGGCGCGCGACGAGGTGAGGCCGATGGATTTGTAATCGGCGTCGTCATCAAAATCCTGTTCGGCGAGAATCGGGAAGTGGAAGAGTTCGTGGAGGATCGTGGGCATTTTACTTTCCTGGTTTGGTTCAGGTGCGATCGACGGGTCGTGGCCTGAATACCTGTCCTTGTCTGAAACGTATCAGCCTTCAGGCATCATCAGAACTGATGAAGCCTTCGTCCCAACGGTCATGGTCAAGCGGAATGCTGAAAATACGAAACCCTCCAGGCCAGTCGCGGAAACCGGGCTTGTCCTTGAGACGCCCGATCGCGGCCTTGGCGTTATCTTCAGTTGAATACAAACCAATATCCTTGGCCGATCCATCATCCCCGGCTTCTTCATCAGGGCCGATTTTATAATGCCAGAGTTCGAATATCCGATTTTTCACGACAATACTCCTTGAAAAGAGCCGATATCAGGCTTCTGGCCTATCAGTATCTTCCATTGGTGGCGATTCTCCTGGATCACGAAAGGCTCGTTCACCATGTTTCCTCAGTGGGTTGAACTCTCGATAACCCGGCGTTTCACACGCCATTGGCCTTGCTTCACGCGCCAGGACGCGCCTCCCCCCGCCCAAGGTTTACGAAACCGCCGCTCCGGCGGCACACTCCCCCACCGATCAGGGAGACAGAGAATGCGCGTATCCATGGGACTGCCCGTTCACGATTGGTCCGCCTGCGCCGCCGCCGCGCGCCAGGCGGAGGAGGACGGGGTTGACGTGCTTACCAGCAACGAATTGCGCCACGACCCGTTCACCCCGCTCGCCTTCGCGGCCCAGGTGACGGAGCGCGTGATGCTGGTGCCCTCCGTCGCCATTGCTTTTCCGCGCAGTCCGATGATCGTCGCCAACCACGCCTGGGACCTGCAACGCCACTCCAAGGGCCGTTTCGTCGTCGGACTGGGCAGTCAGGTGAAAGCCCATAACGAGCGCCGGTTCAGCGTTCCCTGGATCGCCCCCGCCGCCCGGCTTGGCGAATACGTCGAAGCCCTGCGCGCGATCTTCCGCTGTTGGGAGCACGGGGAAAAACTCGATTACAAAGGAAAACATTACACCTTCACGTTGATGACGCCGGAATTTTCCCCAGGTCCGCAACATCTGAAGCTGCCGCCGATCGCGATGGCCGCCGTGGGACCGTTGATGCTGAAAACCGCCGCCCGCGTCGCCGACAGCGTGCGCCTGCACGGTTTCGCCACACGGAAATATGTCGATGAGGTGGTGCGCCCCCTGCTGGCGGACGAACTGACGAAACACGGCAAGTCCTTCGATCGTTTCGAGGTCACCGGCGGCGGCTTCGTCGCCACCGGCCCGAACGAGGCGGCG
>JAYVCG010000259.1:0-5500 GCA_043750075.1 Acetobacteraceae bacterium
AATGTAATAAATGACGTAAATTCCGGCTCCCCGGAAGACTGGCAATCCACTGAGATGGCGGGCTTTCTTTTCAAGAAGCGCTTTCGCCACGGCAATAGCCAGATTCCAGGTGTCTAATGGATTGAATGGTTGAACATCGTCATCGGTAACAAGCAATGGGTGTTCTCTTTTCTCATCCCATTGCACAGACTCCGGTTGCATGGGTCTTTCTCGCCGCCCTGGCGGCCGCCTGGTCATGGGACGGACATCGCTTTCGCCGACGCGAGTCGGTCCCACTCAAGCAACTTACAAGCGACACTCCCGCCAACAGCGCGAGCCAGTGACACTGGCACGGCATTCCCCACCTGACGCATGGATTCCGTCCAGCTTCCATGAAAGACATAGGTATCGGGAAAGGTCTGTAATCGCGCTGATTCCCTGACGGTGAAATAGCGTCCACTGCCATCTGACCGGACAAGGGCATTTTCACCGCCTGGCACTCCATGGTCTCCCGCCTTGAGGGTTTTGGCGGGTAAATCAAGTAAACTACCTGTATGGCCCGCGTAAAATTTCACTCCTGGCTGAAATTTGTGATCTGGGATCAGACTGGCTTCTTTCGGAGAAAATTCAGGGTCTGGAAGACCGGCCAGCGCATCACGGACCGTGCGCCATGCGGCAGGCTCATCCTTTGGTCTCACATTTCGCCGTCGAATGGCATTGAGTTGCTCTTTGAGCCTGACGGGTGGCTTGTCACGCGCTTTCCGCGCGATTTCATGCCGTTCCCAATACACCTCGGATACCCATTGGTCAGAGATCAGGGATTCATATGAATGCGTTTCTCGCGGAAAGGACCAGCGAATGTTCAGATCATCCCTGAATCCAACAATGAACACACGTTCGCGCTTTTGAGGAACGCCGAAATTGGCGGCATTCAGTACCTGAAAGACGACATTGTAAGTCAGACCGTCGCGGCTTCCACTCGTTTTTTGCCGTTGTAAACGATGTAAATGGTCATTCCAGTCTTCATCCGCTTTCCTGGTGATGTCGGGAAATTCGAGCTGTAATGTGATGTATGAAAAATAATTGGCGAAACCAGGCCGGGTAAGGCCCTTGACATTCTCGACAATGAACGCGCGCGGCCGTAACTGGCGCACCACGTCAACCGTGGCGGGAAACATGTCACGGGTATCGTCATAACCCTTGTGTTTCCCACAAATGGAAAATGGCTGGCAAGGGGGGCCTCCGGCCACCACATCAATGGGCTGTTGGATGGTGTTGAAAGGCACCGCGCGGACATCTTCGGCATGAAGCGGCCAATCAGCCACGAGAGGATGACCGCGTCTCTGATTCTCTCGAATGGTATCACAGGCCCATCGATCCCATTCCACGACGGCGAGAGGCTGAAAACCAGCGAGGGACAGGCCCATGCCCAGGCCTCCGGCTCCAGCGAACAATTCAACGCTTGTCAGCATTGCTGAGTGATCTTCCCTGTCTGTCAGTAATGACAGCACATCGCCCGTGATCGCGTCCAATTGGGTCGATGGATCGCCATGATCCGGCCTGACCAGACCATGGGGGAAAAGAGCGTGACAAGGCCCCGCTCAGGTTTCAAAGCCAGACGTATGGAGGCGGGTCGCGGCATGTGGGATTTTTCCCCGCGGCCAGGGTATGATCCAAGGGGCGGGAGCCGGACACCCATCGCCGTCACACGATCAGGATACGCATGAACGCATTGCCCTCCATTCCGGTCCTCGACATCCCGGCGGGACAGGAGCCCGCGCTTGTCTCCCTCGCGGCGGAGCCGGAGCGGCTGGCGTTGCTGCTGAAAACGGCGCGGCGCACGTACACGCCCTGGGGCGTGATGGTCGCGGACGCGCTGTCCCGGTCCTGGTCGGCGCGGTCCGCCAGCCCGTACGCCCAGGTGGTGGGACGGGTGGGGGAGGCGATGGGACGGCCGGGGGCTTTTCTGCTGAATTATTCCTATGAATGGGGTTGCACGACCGGCGCCGCGGACGATCCCGCCGCCGGAGGCGTCACCTTGTCACGCACCCTCGACTGGCCGTTCGATGGACTGGGCCAGGCGTTGATCGTGGTGCGTCAGACTGCCGCGGCGGGAGCGTATCTCAGCGTGACGTGGCCTGGGTTCGCCGGCGTGCTGACCGGCATGGCGCCCGGACGTTTCGCGGCAGCGATCAACCAGCCGCCCTTGCCATTGCCGGGATGGGGGAGGGCGGTGGGCTGGCTGACCGCCCGCGCGCGGGTCCGCCGCTCCACCGCGCTGCCGCCGGATCATCTGCTGCGGCTGGTGTTCGAGACCTGTGCTGATTTCGACGCCGCCGCCGCCCTGATCCGCGCCACCCCCTTGTGCATGCCGGCGATTTTCACCCTCGCCGGCACGGAACCCGGCCAGACGCTGGTGATCGAGCGCACCGAGACCGCCGCCTTCCACCCCGCCTCCCCCATCGCCGCCAATCACTGGTCCTCCCGCCCTGGGCCGGCAGGCAAACCGCGCAATGCGTCCAGCCTGCCGCGTCATGCCGCCATGGCACGGGGCGGTCCGGACTGGTCGCCGGACTGGCCGCGCCCGCCGGTCCTGCAACCCGACACACGGCTGGCGATGCGGGCCAATCCGCGCACCGGACGGCTCATGGTTCAGGGCTGGGAGAAAACCGGTCCCGCGACCGCGGTGCTGGACATCACGTGACGGGGGATCGTTTCAGTGCGGCATCAGAGGCGCATCCGCCGGGGCGATCCACCGCGGCGGGTCGAACAGCGTGCTGTCCTCGTCCGGATCGGCTTCCCTTGCTGGCGCCGGCGCGGCAAGCCGGATTTCCCGCGCCAGACGAGGGACAAGGTCCACGCCCGCCGACGCGCCGGTGAGATGCGCCTCCAACTGTTCCAACTGAATTTCCACCGCGTCGAGCAGCATTTCCCGCTCCTGCACGGGGGCGTCGCACAGTGTGCGCAGACCTTCGGCGATGTGGGTCCAGACCTGATCCTGATAATGGGCGAGGATCTGATCGCGGTCTTCCATCAGACGCAGCGCGTCGCGCACGACCTCGCTGACGGACGTATACCGGCCGCCAAGCACCTTGGCGTGCACGAAAAGATCGAGGGCGTGGGGCAATTGAATGTTCAAACGGTTGTTCATTGTGACATTTCGTTATGAATAGACCTGTTGCGTAAGTCTGTTTTTCGTCAACAAAATCAATGGCAAAAGCCGACTTGCGCAACAGGTCTAATGGATGGAGTGGAGTAATGCGCGGTTCTTGATTATGCCATCGCCGCGACTGTCATGGAATATCTCGGTCATGTCAATGTTCATTAAAAAAGATTATCGCCATTGGCGGAGGGTTGTCGTTTTTCATGATCCTGGCGTGGGGGGCTGGAGCATGGTCCGCTCCCATTCCCGCCGTTTGTTTCAGGCGCCTGGAAGGCTTGTTGGGATGCTTCATGAAAGAAACAAACTGGCGCTTCGCTTGCCGTCCCTCGACAGGCCCTGTACGCTCCCCATGAACAAACCGCGAGGAAACCCCCATGCCCTCTCCCAGTCTGGTGATCCGTGGCGGCACCATCGTCGATGGGTCGGGCGGCGATCCGTATGAGGCGGATCTCGCCATCACCGGCGGCGTCATTTCGGCCATTGGCGGCACCATTCCCAAGGGCGTGGAGGAAATCGACGCGCGGGGCAAACTGGTCACGCCGGGTTTCGTCGATGTCCACACGCATTACGACGCCCAGGTGACGTGGGGGGAGCGGTTGTCGCCGTCTTCGTGGAACGGGGTGACGACGGTGCTGATGGGCAATTGCGGCGTCGGTTTCGCGCCCTGCCACGAACACCAGCGGGAGATGCTGGTGAAACTGATGGAGGGCGTGGAGGACATTCCCGAAGTCGTGCTGAATGAGGGATTGCCCTGGAACTGGCATGGGTTTCCCGATTACCTCGATGCGCTCGCGGCGCGGCGGTACGATGCGGATGTGGCGGCGCAGGTGCCGCACGCGGCGTTGCGGGTTTACGTGATGGGGCAGCGTGGCGCGGACCGCGAACCGGCGACGGAACAGGATCGCCAGCGCATGGCCGAACTGACGGCGGAGGGGCTGCGGGCGGGCGCGCTGGGGTTTTCCACGTCGCGGACGCTCAACCATCGCACGCTGGATGGGAAGCATATTCCGACGCTGCGGGCGGAGGAAGCGGAACTCACCGCCATCGCGCACGCGATGCGCGAGACGGGCCGGGGGTGGATGCAGATCGTTTCCGACTTTGAAGACCAGGACGATGAGTTTGGCCTGTTCCGCCGTCTGGCCCAGGAGTCGGGGCGGCCGGTGACGCTGACGTTGTTGCAGTCGGACACGCGGCCGGAGGGGTGGCGCGATTTGCTGGCCCAAATCGCCGAGGCGAACGCGGCGGGGTTGCGGATCACCGGGCAGGTGCGCTCGCGGCCTACCAGCGTGCTGCTGGGGTTTGAGTTGTCGCAAAATCCGTTCATGGGTCGGGTTTCTTACAAGCGCATCGCGGCCTTGCCGTTTCCGGAACGGCTGGCGGCGTTGCGCGATCCCTCGTTTCGCGCGCGGTTGTTGGCGGAGGATTTCGAAGGGGGCCGCCGCGCGCGCCGGGTGGAGCGGTGGGAGCGGATGTTTCCGCTTGGCGATCCGCCGGAGTACGAGCCCGCGCCAGAGCAAAGCGTCGCCGCC
Source organism: Acetobacteraceae bacterium (assembly GCA_043750075.1). Taxonomy (GTDB): domain Bacteria; phylum Pseudomonadota; class Alphaproteobacteria; order Acetobacterales; family Acetobacteraceae; genus Rhodopila. Next base: position 4,672 of record JAYVCG010000259.1, read on the forward strand.
CGTGCCGCGCGGGAGGGACGGACACCGGACGCGGTCGCGTACGATCTGATGCTGGAACGGGACGGGCGGGGGATTCTGTACTTGCCCGTGACGAACTACGCGGCGGGCAATCTGGATGTGGTGCGGGAGATGATCGCCGATCCGAACACGCTGCTCGGGCTGGGGGATGGGGGGGCGCATGTCGGGATCATGTGCGATGCGACCGCGACCAGCTATACGCTGACGCACTGGACGCGGGACCGGGCGCGCGGCGGGCTGTTCCCGGTGGCGTGGATCGTGAAGCGGCTGACGGCGGATAACGCGCGCGCGGTCGGGCTGATGGACCGCGGGCTGGTGCGGCGGGGGATGAAGGCGGACCTGAACATCCTCGATTACGACCGGCTGCGGCTGCGAAGCCCGGAGATCGTGCATGATCTGCCCGCGGGGGGAAAGCGGCTGGTGCAGCGGACGGAGGGGTTCGAGGCGACAATCGTGTCGGGGGAGGTTGTCTATCGGCACGGGGAGGCGACTGGGGCGTTGCCTGGGAGGTTGGTAAGGGGTGGGTGAGAAACGCTTTATACAAGAGGGGATTGAACCTTCTGTCCATGAGCCATGCGGGAGGCGTCAACCAGATATGCCTTCACCTGTATCGCCAAATCAGGTTGACAAATGTATATACAAATCTCTGTCCATCCATGATCGCGTGAGGTCATGGAATTCGATGGCTTCAATTGGGACAAAGGCAACCGCGAGAAGTGCCGGAAACATGGCATGTCGCTCGCCGAGATCGAAAGTGTGTTCGCACGGCCGGTGGTGATTCTCCCTGATAAAGAGAATCCTTCCGGCGAGC
>JAYVCG010000260.1:0-4320 GCA_043750075.1 Acetobacteraceae bacterium
CGATGCGGATGTCAGCCTGCTGCTGTTCGTGGATACGAACGCATATCCCGATAAACCCGCCTGGCTGTTCAGTGGCGGGGGCGTGAACTTCCAGCGGAAATCAGCGGACGGGCGGCTTTGGAACCTGAAACTTGGCGGTGGCCGGGATCAGGCGGGCGGTCTGGGCGTGTTCGGGGTGATCAGCCTTTCGCCAGGCGATTGATCCTCTGATGGCGCCAGGCAAGCGGTGGCGTGTCACTGCTTGCGCGGATGCACCCACACATCGGCGGTGAAACCGCGCAGCGTGATCGTGCCCTCCCGTGCCGCGCCCAGTTTCTCGGCGACCCGTTGGGAGCGGACATTGTCCGCCAGGATGACACTCACCAGCCGCGCGAAGCCGAACCGCGCGAAAGCCCAGTCGCTGACGGTGCGGGCGGCCTCGGTGGCGAGGCCCCGGCCCCAGAACTTCGAGGCGAGGCCCCAGGCCAGTTCTGGCTCCGGCCAGTCGGCGGGATGCAGCACGCCGACGCGGCCGGCGAACACGCCATCGACCTCGACCGCGAAAAGCCCATAGCCGCGCAGCGCCCACTGGCCCAGGGCGCTTTCCATCAAGGTCCAGACTTCCTCGCGGGAGCGGGCGCGGCCGCCCAGCCAGCGCATGACCTCCATGTCCGCGTTCATCGCCGCCAGCGCGTCCCAGTCGCTCGCCTGGAAGGCGCGCAGGGTCAGGCGGGGGGTGCGCAGGGTCGGAATCTCGATCAACGTGCTCATCGGCTTACCCTCCGTGCGGGCAGATCTTACCATGGCCGCATCATGAGCAAACAACCCGGTCCGCTTCCCTCCCTCGACGCCCTGCTGCGGGCGCCTGAAACCACCGTCCTGCTGACGCGGTTCGGGCGGGCCGCGCTCGTGGATGCGTTGCGCCAGGTGCTGGACACGCGCCGCGCCGCGCGCCGTTTCCACGCGCCGGGGGGCGAGATCCTCAATGAGGCGGCGGATTTGCTGGCGCGGCGGTTCGCGGCCTCGCAACGGCTGGTGTTCAACCTGACCGGCACGGTGCTGCACACCAATCTCGGCCGCGCGCCGCTGCCGCGCGAAGCCGCCGAGGCCGCCGCCGCCGCGTTCGCGGGCGCCACCAACCTGGAATACGACCTGGAAACCGGCCGCCGCGGCGAACGCGACGACCACATCAGCGGCCTGCTGCGCGAACTGACCGGCGCCGAGGCCGCCACCGTGGTCAACAACAACGCCGCCGCCGTCATGCTGGTGCTCAACACCCTGGCCCTTGGCAAGCAGGTGCCGGTGTCGCGCGGCGAACTGATCGAGATCGGCGGCGCCTTCCGCGTGCCCGACATCATGAGCCGCTCCGGCGCCATCCTGCGCGAGGTCGGCACCACCAACCGCACCCATCCGCGCGATTATCAGGGCGCGATCGGGCCGGAGACGGGGGCGTTGATGCGCGTGCATCAGGCCAATTACGCCATCACCGGCTTCACCGCTTCTGTTTCCACCCCGGACCTCGCCGCCATCGCCCATGCCGCCGGTCTGCCGCTGATCGAGGATTTGGGCAGCGGCAGCCTGATCGACCTGGAACGCTGGGGATTGCCGCATGAACCGACACCGCGCGAATCGTTATTGGCCGGGGCCGATGTGGTGACGTTCTCCGGCGACAAGCTGTTGGGTGGTCCGCAGGCGGGACTGATCGTGGGACGCGCGGATTTGTTAAAACAGATCAACGCCAACCCGCTGAAACGCGCGCTGCGGCTGGACAAGGGGCGGCTCGCGGCGCTGGAGGCGGTGTTGCGCCTGTACCGCGCGCCCGATCATCTGGCCGAAAGGCTGCCCGCCTTACGGTTACTCACCCGTCCCGAATCCGCCATCCGCGCCACCGCCGAACGGCTGTTGCCCGCGCTGCGCGCCGCCTGGCCGGAGCGGGAGATCGCGGTGGCCGCCTGCCGCAGCCAGATCGGCTCCGGCGCGCTGCCGGTCGATCTGCTGCCTTCCGCCGCCGTCACCTTCGGCGGCAAGGGGCTGGAGGAATTCGCGCGGACGTTGCGCGCCCTGCCGCGCCCGGTGATCGGGCGGATCAACGACGGAAAGGTGTGGCTCGATTGCCGCTGCCTGGAACCGGGCGAGGAAACCGCTTTCCTGAGCCAGCTTCCCAAAACCGTCTGACCGGACGATGATGGCGGTGGAGGAGAAGCGGCCCCGGTGGGCCGGCCGGACTTCAAACCCGGTTGGGGGCGCCGAGCGGTCCCGGGCAGGTTCGACTCCTGCTCTCTTCCGCCATTTGTCTTTTCACAATTTCTTCTTGGATACTGATCCGTTTCCACCATCGCGCGGGTCATTCTTCCTTATCAAACGGTATGTTCCAGCGTGTTTGTCAGATTTGGTGCACAGGGTTTTTCCAATGTGGCCAAGCTGCCGTTTTCTGTGGCATTTTTGCAACAAGGCGCGGGAAAGGACCGCGCGCCCCTCGTCATTGGGCAAAGGCGCCGCTATTGTAATGGCACGCCCAAAAGCGTTCGCGCATAAAGCCTTATATTGTAACCAGGAGAAGACGAATGCAGTTTCGGAGTGCTCTGCTGGCTTCCGCCGTGATGGCGATGCCAATGGCCGCCGCCAACGCTCAGGCCGTGGACGGTCTCTATATTGGCGGTGGCGCCGGTATCAATCTCATCCAGCGGGAAGAGTTCAAGACGTCTCGCCCTCTTCCGGCGCCGGGCGTGGGCTCGAGGGGCGATTTGCGTTCCAACGTCGGTCCCGTGGTCGTCCTGAGCCTTGGCTGGGGCTTCGGCAATGGTCTGCGCACGGAAATCGAAGCGAACTACCGCAATAACAGCTTCAACCAGCCGCGCGGCTTCGGCGGACCCGGCAGCGCCGGCGGGACCGAGCAGAAGTTCGGCGGCATGGCGAACGTGTTCTACGACTTCACCATGGTGCCGGTCGTGCAGCCCTACATCGGCGTCGGCGTCGGCATGATGGCGGTCAGCGAGAGTAACCTGCACTTCGCCAATGTCGGCAACACGGCGACCCCGTTGCAGTTTGGCCAGAACCGCGACACCACCCGCAGCAGCTTCGCCTATCAGGGCATCGTCGGCGCGGCCGTGCCTCTCGGCGGCGGCTTCGCGGTGACCGCCGAATACCGTTTCCTGGGCCTCGCGGGTGATCGCCGGTACTCAGCGCGCGTCGGCGGCGGCAACGGCACCGTGACCTCGACCGATAACTACAACCACAGCTTCCTGGTGGGCTTCCGTTACGCGTTCGGTGGAGCCCCCGTGGCGGCGGCGCCGATGCCGGCCGCTGATCTCGGCGCCAAGACCTTCCTGGTGTTCTTCGACTGGGACCGGGCTGACCTGACGGCACGCAGCCAGGGCATCATCCGTGACGCGGCCACGTATTCGACGAAGACGCAGTACACGCGGATCGATGTCGATGGGAACGCCGATACCTCCGGCAACCCCGGCTACAACATCGGCCTGTCGGAGCGCCGGGCGCGTGCCGTCGCCGCCGAGATGGTGCGTAACGGCGTGCCGCAGAACGCGATCTCCATCCATGCCTATGGCGACACGAAACTGCTGGTCCCGACGGGCCCAGGGGTGCGTGAGCCGCAGAACCGCCGCGTGGAAATCATTTACCGCTGAGCGTTCATCGTCGATGGACACGGAACGGGAGGCGCTTTCGGGCGCCTCCCTTTTTCGTTGAGGCCACCGCGCGCCTGGGACAGGATGGCCTTGTATCCACCATTGACCACACGCGCGGCCGTCACGATGCTGCTTCAAACATCTCCCGCGGCGCGGGTTGGTTCCCGAGGGCGGCGACATCACATCAGTCCGGCGGTGAGCGGGAGCAAAGACGCATGAAGCTTCGATCCATGATCCTGGTGGCGGCCGCCTCCGCTTCCTGCGGCCTTCCCTGGGCCGCTCAGGCACAGCCGATTCAAGGGGTGTACATCGGCCTTGGCGCGGGCGTGCGCGCGCCGTTCGCGACGAAAACCACGCCGCTCGCGCCTGGCTTCGGCAAAAGCTTCGAACTCAATCAACGGCCAGGTTTCGACACGGCCTTCAGCCTCGGCTACGCGATCGGCAATGGCTGGCGGTTCGAACTGGAAGGCAATGTCAGCCGGAGCAATGTCCAGAGCGTCACCCGCACCCCCTTTGCGTCCACCAGCACGGGCACGCTGCGCCACCATGGCATCATGGTGAACGCGCTGTTCGATCTGGATATCGGCTCGCCCTGGGTTTACCCCTATTTTGGCGTGGGCGCGGGCTATCAGGTGTCACGGCTGAACGGATTCGCGGTGACGCGCACGGACAAGCCCTTCACGTATGTCTCCGGCGA
>JAYVCG010000261.1:0-10053 GCA_043750075.1 Acetobacteraceae bacterium
TCCTGGAATCAGGTCGCCAGATGTTGGATTATGAGCAAGAATTAAGTCACCAGAAGCGTCCGCTCCTCCTCGTCCATCAGTGCGAGGGCCGCGGACAGAAACTCCGGGGTTTCAATGACACTGACCGGAGCTTCGCGGACCATGCGGAATACTATGCCAACATGCCATGACCGGCAAGGAAAGCATGATCCATTGGATTATGTCGCCACCGCCTCTGTCAGATCTCGTTCCTTGCCATCTTCAAACGCGCGCGCCTGCGTTCCACAGGTCCACATCGCGCCGCTGACAGATGGAATTCAGCACAGTGCCTCATATTGCCCGCCACGCCGCGCCGCGCCACTCTGGCGAACGCTGAGACCCGCCGCCAGGAGAATGCGCCATGCCGAACGACCTGCACCGCCTGACCGTGACCGAAGCCGCGCGGCGCATCGCGGCGGGGACGCTGAAACCCGCCGCTCTCATGGAGGCTTGTCTGGCGCGCATCGCCGAACGCGAGCCGGTGATCCGCGCCTTCGCCCATCTCGACCCCGAAGCCGCCCGTGCCGCCGTGCCTCAGGCCGGGCCGCTGCATGGCATTCCCGTTGGCGTGAAGGATGTGCTCGACACCGCCGACATGCCCTCCCAGTACGGTTCCCCCATCTGGAAAGGGTGGCGGCCCCGCGCCGATTCCGCGCCCGTCGCCTGGACCCGCGCCCAGGGAGGGGTGGTGATCGGCAAGACCGTCACGACGGAGTTCGCGACCCGCAAGCCCGGCCCCACCGCCAACCCGGCCAATCCGGCGCACACGCCGGGCGGTTCCTCGTCGGGTTCAGCGGCGGGCGTGGCGGACGGGATGTTCCCGGTGGCGTTCGGCACACAGACGGCGGGCAGCATCATCCGGCCCGCCGCCTATTGCGGCGTGGTGGGCTATAAGCCGAGCTACGGGATGATCAACCGTAACGGCATGAAGATCATGTCCGACACGCTGGACACGGTGGGGGTCATCGCCCGCTCCGTCGCCGATTGCGCGTTCTTCGCCGGCGCCGTTTCCGGGCGCGATCTGGGCGACCCGGACGCGAAACCGGACCGCGCGCCGCGGATCGGCATGTGCCGCTCCCCGTCCTGGGACATGGCCGCGCCGGAGACACAGGCGCTGCTGGCCCGTGTCGAAGCCGCCGCGCGCCATGCAGGTGCCAGCGTGGAAGCACGGGAACTGCCCGCGTCCTGCGATGCCCTGAAAACCGCCCATCCCATCCTCATGAACGCCGAATCCGCCCGCGCCCTGGGCTGGGAACTGGCGCACCACCCGGAAGGCATCAGCGAGGGCCTGCGCGAACGCCTGATGTTCGGTCTGCACCAGACCGAGGCGGCGCTGACCGGGGCCTATGAAGCTTTCGCCCGCGCCCAGAACGATTTTCCGGGAGCGATGGCGGGGCTGGATGTCCTGATCACACCCTCCGCTCCGGGAGAGGCCCCCAAAGGGCTGGAATGGACCGGCGATCCGGCCTTCAACTTCCTGTGGACCTCATTGCACGTGCCCTGTGTGACAGTGCCCGCGGGCACCGGGCCCAACGGCCTTCCCCTGGGCATTCAGATCGTGGGCCGTCTGGGCGAGGACCGGGCGGTGCTGGCATGGGCGCGGTGGGTGGAAGCGGCGTTGGGGTGAGCGGCCGCGTCTGGACTGTCACCGCCGATACACATCCCGTCGGTGCCCCACCCCCACGACCAGGACGATCAATGTCTCGTCTCTTAATTCGCAGACGATACGATAATCGCGCACGCGATAACGCCAAAGCCCAAAGAGCCCATGCCTCAGGGACTTTCCAAACAGACGCGGGTTATCGGCCAATGCGATCCGCGTTTCCAGGTAACGGACGATTTCCCGTCGAATGTCTCGACTTAAGTCATGCAGGTCATCGACTGCCCTGGGATCGTATTCAATCTTCCAGGTCAAGTCTCGCGCGCGCCTGGGCGCTGGTCAGAGGCTGAAGAGGGGTATTAAGGCGCTCCACGGCCATTTGAATGTCGTCCAGATCGTCCAGGCCATCCTCGATCAACGCGCGGAGCAAATCTTCCTCGGACACGCCTTCGCGCCTCGCGCGTTCGGCGACGCGCTGTTCGGTACCGGGTTCCAACATGATTGAGGGCATGGTCGCGATCCCATGGGTTCCAATGACAGTCACAGCATACACCGCCGCAATGTCCGTCTGGAAGAAAAACCGAACCTCCCCAGCCTGACCTGAGCGTGCGCGGGCACCGCGCGGATCAGGCGGCCCGCCGCTACCCCGCCCGCTCCACGATCAGTTTCTTGATCTCCGCGATGGCCTTCGCCGGGTTCAGTCCCTTGGGACAGGAATCCGTGCAGTTCATGATCGTGTGGCACCGATACAGCTTGAACGGGTCTTCCAGAGCGTCCAGCCGTTCCCCGGTGCGCTCGTCGCGTGAGTCCGCGATCCACCGGTACGCCTGCAACAACACCGCCGGTCCCAGATACCGGTCGCCATTCCACCAATAGCTCGGGCAGGAGGTCGAGCAGCAGAAGCACAGGATGCACTCCCACAACCCGTCCAGCTTCGCCCGTTCTTCCTTGCTTTGCAGCCGCTCGCCATCCGGCGGCGCCGGACTGTCGGCCTGCAACCACGGCTCGATCGAGCGCAACTGCGCGTAAACCTGCGACAGGTCGGGCACCAGATCCTTCACCACCGGCATGTGCGGCAGCGGCGTGATGCTGATGGCGCCCTTCACCTCGTCGATCGGTTTCAGACAGGCCAGCGTGTTGCCGCCATCAATGTTCATGGCGCAGGAGCCGCAAATCCCCTCGCGGCAGGAACGGCGGAAAGTCAGACTCGGATCGACCTCGTTCTTGATCTTGATAAGCGCATCGAGAACCATCGGACCGCAGGAATCGAGGTCGATGTTGAAACTGTCCATCCGCGGGTTCTGCCCGTCATCCGGATTCCAGCGGTAGATTTTGAACTCGCGCGCGCGTTTGGCGCCAGACGGGGCCGGATGGGTCTGTCCACGGCCAATGCGGCTGTTGAGCGGAAGGTTGAAAGCGACCATGGCGTTCTCGTGATCCCTTGAGCGATGGCGTTGGCGTGCGTCCGGCCTCAGTAAACCCGTTTCTTCGGCGGAAACACGGAAACCTCGTTGGTCAGCGTCCGCATCTTCACCCCGCGGTAATCGAGCTTCACCGCGCCATCGTCGCCGCACCAGGCCAGAGTGTGCTTCATCCAGTTCTGATCGTCGCGATCCGGGAAATCGTCATGCGCGTGCGCGCCGCGGCTTTCGGTGCGGGCCTCGGCGCCGACCATGGTGGTCATCGCGTTGCCCATCAGATTGTGCAGTTCCAGCGCCTCCATCAGATCGCTGTTCCAGATCAGGCTGCGGTCGGTGACGGACATGTCGGTCATGCCGTTCCAGATCTTCTTCATTTTCTCCACGCCTTCGGTCATGCTTTTCGCGGTGCGGAACACCGCCGCGTGCGCCTGCATGGCGCGCTGCATGTCGTCGCGCAGCGCGGCCACCTTGGTGCCGCCCTTGGCGTGCCGCGTGCGGTCGAAGCGGTCGAGCGAGGCTTCCCCGGCCTTCGGCGGCAGCGGCGCCTGTGAGGCTCCGGGCTTCACCGTCTCGGCGGCGCGATGCGCGGCGGCGCGGCCGAACACCACCAGATCGAGCAAGGAGTTGGTGCCAAGCCGGTTGGCGCCATGCACCGACACACACGCGGCCTCACCGACCGCCATCAGGCCCCGCACCACCGCGTCGGGATTTTCCCTGGTGGGCCGCAGCACTTCCGTCATGTGGTTCGTCGGGATGCCGCCCATGTTGTAATGCACGGTGGGCAGCACCGGAATCGGCTCCTTCGTCACCTCGATTCCGGCGAAGACTTTCGCGGTTTCGGAAATGCCGGGCAGGCGCTCGTTCAAAATCTCCGCGCCGAGATGTTCCAGATGCAGCATGATATGGTCCTTGTTGGGACCGCAGCCGCGTCCTTCGTTGATCTCCAGCGTCATCGAGCGCGAAACCACATCGCGGCTGGCGAGATCCTTCGCCGAGGGGGCGTAGCGTTCCATGAACCGCTCGCCATTGGCGTTGGTCAGATAGCCGCCCTCGCCGCGCGCGCCCTCGGTGATGAGGCACCCGGCGGGGAAGATGCCGGTGGGGTGAAACTGCACGAACTCCATGTCCTGGCAGGGCAGCCCGGCCCGCAGCACCATGCCGCCGCCATCGCCGGTGCAGGTATGCGCCGAGGTGCAGGACAGATAGGTCCGCCCGTAGCCGCCCGTCGCCATCACCACGGTCTGGGCGCGGAAGCGGTGGATCGAGCCGTCCTCCAGGTTCCAGGCCATCACGCCGCGGCAGACGCCTTCGTCGTCCATGATGAGATCGAGGGCGAAATACTCGATGAAGAACTCGACCTCGTGCTTCAGGCTTTGCTGGTACAGCGTGTGCAGGATGGCGTGGCCGGTGCGGTCGGCGGCGGCGCAGGCGCGCATCGCCGGGGCGCCATCGCCGTACTGCGTCATGTGGCCGCCGAACGGGCGCTGATAAATCTTGCCGTCATCGGTGCGGCTGAACGGCACGCCGAAATGTTCCAGCTCGTAAATGGCGGGCACCGCCTCGCGGCACATGTATTCGATGGCGTCCTGATCGCCAAGCCAGTCCGAGCCCTTGACGGTGTCGAACATGTGCCAGCGCCAGTCGTCCTCGCCCATGTTGCCAAGCGCCGCGCCAATGCCGCCCTGCGCCGCGACGGTGTGGCTGCGGGTGGGGAAGACCTTGGTGATGCAGGCGGTTTTCAGACCCGCGGCGCCCATGCCGAACGTGGCGCGCAGACCGGAGCCGCCCGCGCCAACCACCACCACGTCATAGGTGTGATCGACGATGTTGTAAGCCCGCGACGAAGGCAGGGTGATCGCGTTCATCGAAAATTCCTCTCAGGAGCCAAGGCCCAGGGCGAGCGCGGAGATGGCGCACATGAGGGCGAGGATGATGACAACGCCTTTCATGGCGAGGACCGAGGCGAGTTTCATGGCCTCGTGATGCACGTAATCCTCGATCACCACCTGCAAGCCGAGTTGCAGATGGTGGAACGTGCCCGCGATCAGCGCCAGCATCAGCGCCAGACGCAGGGGCGAGGACATCCAGTCCGCGACATCGACGCGCGATGCGCCGGTCAGATGCAGGATCGACCAGATGAACCAGATGGTCAGCGGGATCAGCGCGATCGACGTGACCCGCTGCGCCCACCAGTGTTTCGAGCCCGCCCGTGCCGAGCCCAGTCCGCGCGCCCGCCCGAGGGGCGAGCGGAGCATGTCAACGTGCGGGGCTTTGTGTGTATCCGCCATGATGCCTCTCACCACATCGCCAGGCCGGCGGCCCAGATCAGCACCGTCAGAACGACGGTGCAGCCCAGTACCGCGCGGCCTGAGTTTTCATAATCCTTGCCGTCGAAGCCCTGGCCCAGATCCATCCACAGATGGCGCATCCCGCTCATGAGATGAAAGACCAGCGCCACCGTCCAGCCGAACAGCAGCAGCATCCCGAAGACTGAGCCCAGGAACCATTGGAAGCGCTCGAATCCGGTGTCGGAGGTGGCGGCGGCGACCAGCCAGCCGGTCAGCAGCAGCGTTCCAGCGCCCAGACCCACGCCGGAAACGCGGTGCGCGATCGACAGCGCCATGCTGAGCGGCCAGCGATACACCTGCAAATGCGGGGACAGCGGACGGCGGACCAGCTTGCCATCCGAGTTGCGCGCCACCATCAGCGCCTCGCGTACGTCTCTCAAGGATTGCTCCCGTTGGGCCGGAGAGGGGAAAAAGCGCATCGGCCTGCCCTGGGGTGCTTAGCCGTCTCGTTCCGCCTGGTCAACGCGACGGCGGCAACGCGCGGTCCAGTTCCGCCCGCGCCCTGGCGAGGGCCGCCGCGGCGATCTCGGGGCCCCTGGCCATGCCTTCCAGCGTCAGGACACGCAGATCGTGGATGCCGATGGTGCTCAGCACCGTGCGCAGATAGGGCGTCAGGAAATCCGGTTGCGCCGGGGCGCCGGAGGGCGTCGGCCCGGTGAACCAGCCGCCCGAGGCGACCACCAGCCACACCGGCCGGTCGCTCAGCTTGCCGACCTTGCCGCCAGGCGTGCTGGCGAAGGTGCGATGGATGCGGACGATCTGATCGACCCACGCCTTGAGCACCGCGGGCACGCCGAAATTATGCATGGGCGTGGCGATCACCAGCACGGCGGCGGTCTCGAGTTCCTGGATCAGCGCCTCGGACTCCGCCAGCGCGGGCGGTGTCTCTCCGGGCGGGCCGAGGATCGCGGCGCTGAACGCGGCGTTGGCCAGGGGCGGGGGATGCGCGGACAGGTCGCGGAACACGACGCTGGCCCCTGGATGGTGCTGGCGCAGCCGCGCGACGACCTCAGCGGCCATGCGGCTGCTGAAGGCATCGGCGCCGCGCGGGCTGCACCGCAGATGGAGCAAGGTCGTCATGTCCGTTTCCTTCCCCTCACGCGCCCATCGCGCGGCGCATGAACATCCGTTTCAGCGGCCCGGTCCGGTGCACCGCCGCGATGCCCAGGCCGCGGGCGAGGCGCAGGGCGGGGTGGTTGGTGCTGAACAGGCGGTCCAGCCCATCGGTCATCGCCAGCATCGCCAGATTGTCGGGCCGCCGCGCCCGTTGATAGCGCGCCAGCAATGCGGGGGAACCGACATCGGCGCCCTCCCGTTTCGCCGCGATCACCAGCGCGGCCAGAGCAATCGCATCCCGGAACCCGAGGTTCAGCCCCTGACCGGCGATCGGATGAATGCCATGCGCGGCATCGCCCGCCAGCGCCAGCCGTGTGTCCACGTAACGATGCGCCAGCATCGCCGACAGCGGATAGCTCCAGCGGCGGCCAACGGTGCGAATGTCCCCCAGATGCCCGCCCAGTCGGCGGCGGATCTCGCGAGCGAAACGAAGATCGTCGAGGCCCAGGATGGTTTCCGCGAGGGCGGTGCGCTCGGTCCAGACCACGGCGGACACATGCGGAGCCCCCCCCGCCTCGGCATCGGCACTGGGCGCCATCGGCAGCACGGCGAAGGGGCCGGAGGGCAGGAAATGCTCCAGCGCGACGTTGTGATGCGGACGCTCGTGGCTGATGGCGCAGACGATGCCGGTCTGGTGGTAGTCGAAGCGCGTCACCGGGATGCTGGCGGCCTCACGCAGGGGGGAATGGCGTCCCTCGGCGGCGATCACCAGACGGCAGGCGATCTCTGGTCCATCTCCTGTTTCATTCACGATCCGCACCCGCGCGCCGGTTTCATCCCGTTCGACGGAGGCCTCGGCGGGGGCGAACACGCGCAGATGGTCCAGATCGCGCATGTGGGCGTTCAACGCGCGCCGCAGGCCGCGCGCCTCGACCATCCAGCCGAACGGGCCAGGCTCACCGCCCGCCTCGCGATGATCGAAATGCAGGTGCAACCGCGACGCCGGACGGCCCACGCGCCCGTCCGTGACCCGGATGTCGAGGATCGGATGCGGCGGGTCGGGCAGCCGGTCCCACACCCCCGCCTCCACCAGCAAGGCGCGAGACCCCGCCGCGATGGCATAGGCACGGCCATCGAACGCCGGATGCGCCATCGGCGGCAAGGCGGCCCGGTCCACCAGCACCGTCGAAACCCCCGCCATGGCGAGACGGCAGGCCAAAGTGCCCCCCACCGGCCCGCCGCCCACGATGCACACGTCGGCGGACAAAGTACCGCCCGACAGTACGTCACCAGCCGGGACATCGCCTGACGGGGCATCAACTGACGTGGTTCCGGTCATGAAAAAACTCTCCTGTGGCACGTCCCGTCGCGCGCGTTCCCTTGGGTGCGCACAACAAATAAGCAGGCCGTTTCGCGCGCGTTCCGGCCATACGCCCGCCATTTGCCTCCGGGCCGGGCAGGTTCGGCTGCCCAATCATCGGGCAAACCGGCCTCGCGGGCGGGCTGGTGGAGCGGCGCGGACCTGGCACGGATCTTGACTACCACGCACGCGACAAGAGGGCACGGCCTCGCCAGGCACGCAGCCCAACACGCGGGGGAAAAGCGAAATGCAACAAGTGGTCGCGGGCGACGTGGCATGGGTGCTGGTGAGCACGGTGCTGGTGCTGCTGATGACGGTGCCAGGTCTGGCCTTGTTCTACGCGGGCATGGTGCGGAAGAAGAACGTGCTGGCGATCATGATGCAGTCGTTCAGCCTGTGCGCGGCGATGACGGTGGTATGGATGATCGCCGGGTATTCGCTGGCCTTCACCAACGGCACCGGAGCCAGCGCCGCTTACATTGGCGATCTGTCCCGGCTGTTCCTGAACGGGCTCGGGCCGGACTGGGACAAGGCGTTCACTCTCGGAGCAGGCACGTCCGCGGCACAGCCAACCACGATCCCCGAGAGCGTGTTCCTGATGTACCAGATGGCCTTCGCCATCATCACCCCCGCCGTCGTCACCGGCAGTTGCGCGGACCGGATGAAATTCTCCGCCCTGCTGGTATTCTTCACGCTCTGGTCGCTGCTGGTCTACGCGCCGCTGGCGCACTGGGTCTGGGCGCCCACCGGCTGGCTCGCGGCCATGGGCATCGCCGATTTCGCCGGCGGGCTGGTGGTGGAGATCAATTGCGGCGTCACCGGTCTCGTGTGCGCCCTGGTCCTGGGACGGCGGCTTGGCTACGGCACCGAGAACATGGCGCCGTGGAATCTGAGCTACGCGGTGATCGGCGCCTCCCTGCTATGGATCGGCTGGATGGGGTTCAACTCCGGCGGCGCGCTGGCGGCCAACGGGCGCGCGGGCATGGCGGTGCTGGTGACGCAGATCGCGGCGGCGGGCGCCACCCTGGCCTGGAGCTTCGCCGAATGGTTCCTGCGCGGCAAACCCTCCGTCCTCGGCGCGATCTCGGGCGCGGTGGCGGGCCTGGTGGCGATCACGCCCGCCGCCGGGTTCGTGCTGCCGGGACCGGCCTTACTGATCGGCCTCGTGGCGGGTTTTGTTTGTTTCTGGGCTTCGACCAGCCTGAAAACGGCGCTGCGCTATGATGACAGCCTGGACGCGTTCGGTGTCCACGGCGTCGGCGGGCTGATCGGCATGCTGGCCACCGGCTGGTTCGCCTACGGCCCGCTGACCGCGACCAGGGAGGCGCCGGAGGGCGTCATCATCGGCGGTCTGCCGTTGCTGATGACACAAATCACCGGCATCGCCGCGACGATCGTGTTCGTGGGCGTGATGAGCTGGGTCTTGCTGAAGATCACCGATCTGCTGGTCGGCCTGCGCGTCACCACTGACGACGAGCGCGAGGGCCTCGACATCGTGCTGCATGGCGAGCAGGTGTTCTGAATATCGTTCGCTTTCCGTGAGGACAAATTGGGCGTCATGTCCCGCCGTCCTCGTCTGGTCCGGCGGCGAAAGGTTTTCACCACGGAGGACGCGGAGAACCACGGAGGCGCGCGGAGGTTTTTCGTGTCACGCTCAGAAATGCCGCGCCACGTATTGGGCACACCTGGCTTCGTGCCGGGTGCCGCTCGTTTCGAGTTCAATATTTTTTTGCTTCGCGTGCGTCCATTGCTTTCCGCGCGCCGGATACCGTTCGTTTCGCGCGTGAGCGCGTCATGCAGGCCCTGCGGCCCATGATACGCGGAAGCCGCGCGGGATCGGTGACCGGCGGCACTTCTCCGTGCCCTTCGTGGTTCTCCGCGTCCTCCGTGGTGAAAATCTTACTTCGCATCAGCACGTTCCAGTCCCTCCGCCGCGGGAATGAGCCGGACATGCTCCCTCCGCCGCGGTTCAGTCGAACAGCAGCACCGAGCGCGCCACCTCGCCCGCCTTCATGGCGCGGAACGCCTCGTTGATGTCCCCCAGACGGCCGCGGCGGCTGACCATGGAGTCGAGATCAAGCCGCCCCTGCCGGTAGAATTCCAGGTAATTCGGAATATCGGTGCGGAACTGGTTTGATCCCATGCGGGAGGTCTGCACCTTGCATTCGGGCCGGATCGCCAGCCACGGGAACTCGATTTTCGCGTCGGCGGGCAGCACGCCGACGATGGTGGCGGTGCCGCGCACGGCGA
>JAYVCG010000262.1:0-2859 GCA_043750075.1 Acetobacteraceae bacterium
GAACTGGCCGGCCACATCGCCGAGGCGAAGCTGGATGTGCTGGTCGATCTGATCGGCTACAGCAACCTCGAACGCATGCCGCTGTCCCTCCACCGCGCCGCGCCGGTCCAGATGACCTGGGCCAACATGTACGCGACCACGGGTTTCCCCGGTGTCGATGCCGTGATCGGCGATGCCTGGACCATCCCGCCGGAGGAGGAAGCCTTCTGCGTGGAGCGTGTGTGCCGCGTCCCCGGCACCTATCTGGCGTTCGACGTGTTCTATCCCGTGCCGGACGTGGCGCCGCCGCCGCACCTGAAGAACGGTTTCATCACGTTTGGCAGTCTGACCTCGGCGTACAAGATCACCGATCCGGTGATCGCGTCCTGGTCACGCATCCTTCAGGGCGTGCCGGGATCGCGGCTGCTGCTGAGCAACCGGGCGCTGGCGCACAAATCCAACCGCGTGGAACTCACGCTCCGGTTCAAGGCCCAGGGCATTGGGGCGGAGCGGCTGGTGCTGGAGGGAGGGGGGGAACATTTCGCGTTCCTCCGCACCTATGACCGCATCGACATCGCGCTGGATGCTTTTCCCTACAGCGGCGGCACCACCACCGCCGAGGCGCTCTGGCAGGGCGTGCCGGTGCTGACCTTCAACGGCGACCGGTGGGCGGCCCGCACCAGCCGCTCCCTGCTGATGGCCGCCGGACTGGCGGAGTGGGCCGCCGCGGATCAGGCGGGCTTCGAGTCGCGGGCGATCCGCATGGGCCGGGCGCCGGAGAGCCTGGCCGCGATCCGTACCGGGCTGCGCGCCAGGGTCGCCGCCAGCCCGGCCTGCGACACGCGAGGGCTGTGCCGGGCCCTGGAGGCGCTTTACGTGGAAGAAGCCGCGGCGGCGAGGGGCTGAAATCCGGTGCGCGACGGGCGGACGGAACGGAGGCAGTCACGATCTCCTGATGGCGGCACGAGGTAAAACTGGCTCATGGCCCGGCGATGAGACGGCGGATGATGAGACGGCGGACGATGTGCGGATACTGAGGATATTCGGGCCGGGCCAGGACCGAAGCGCCCTTTGATCCATGGTGTTACCGGGTGGATGAATTCCTTCTTCCAGACGGTACCCGGAAAACCTTGAAACAGACGATTGACCGGGGCCATATGGCGTGTATAGTCCCGGCCCTTGGCGCACTCCCTGTACGGGGCAGTGCCGCTTGTGCATTTTTCCCGTGGATGACAGCGAAGGTTGTTCCCGGACCGACAGGAGAGCAGGGCGTGGCACGTATCGCCGGTGTGAATATCCCGACCAACAAGCGCGTGTTGATCGGATTGCGATATATCTACGGGATCGGCCCCACCAAGGCGGCCGAGATCTGTGGCAAGCTCAAGATCCCCGACGACCGCCGGGTGAACCAGCTTTCCGATGAGGAAGTGCTGCGCATCCGCGAACTCATCGACCGCGATTACCAGGTCGAGGGCGACAAGCGGCGCGAAGTCACGATGAACATCAAGCGCCTCATGGACCTGGGTTGCTACCGCGGTCTGCGCCACCGCAAGGGCCTGCCGGTCCGTGGCCAGCGCACGCATACCAACGCCCGCACCCGCAAGGGCAAGGCCGTGGCCATCGCGGGCAAGAAGAAAGTCACCAAGTAAAGGCAGGCGCCTTTCTGGATCATGAAGACCGCGCGCCTGTTTCGCGTGCGGAACGTGTATGGAGCACCACCGACAATGGCGAAACCCGCCGCGGCAGCACGCCCGCGCCGCAAGGAACGCAAGAACATCACCTCGGGCGTGGCGCATGTCGCCGCGACCTTCAACAATACCGTGATCACCATCACGGACGCGCAGGGCAATGCCATCGCATGGTCCTCGGCGGGCAGCCAGGGTTTCAAGGGCAGCCGCAAATCCACCCCGTACGCGGCGCAGGTCGCGGCCGAGGACGCGGGCAAGAAAGCGCGCGAGCACGGCATGGAGACGATCGACATCGAGGTCAGCGGTCCCGGCTCGGGGCGCGAGAGTGCGCTGCGGGCGTTGCAGGCGGTGGGCTTTCAGGTCACGGCGATCCGCGACACGACGCCGATCCCGCATAACGGCTGCCGTCCGCGCAAACGCCGCCGGGTCTGACCGTTCGCCGCGCGCTCTCGTGATGAGGCGCGTGATCACGGGGGTGGCGTTTCGCCGCCCCTTCGGAACACGACGTGCCGTGTATGGCGTCAACACAATTCAGGTGTGACATGAGACAGAGCGCGGTCATTCAGCGGAACTGGCAGTCACTGATCAAGCCCGAGAAGCTCGAAGTCGAGCCGGGCGCCGATCCCGCGCGCATGGCCACCATCATCGCCGAACCGCTGGAACGCGGCTTCGGCATGACACTGGGCAATGCGATCCGGCGGATTCTGCTGTCTTCTCTTCAGGGCGCGGCGGTGACGGCCGTGCAAATCGACGGCGTGCTGCACGAATTCAGTTCGCTCGCCGGCGTGCGCGAGGATGTCACCGACATCGTGCTGAACATCAAGCAACTGGCACTGCGGATGCATGGCGAGGGGCCGAAGCGCATGTCGCTGACCGCCGTGGGGCCGGGCGAGGTGAAGGCGGGCCAGATCCAGGCCAGCCACGACATCGACATCATGAACCCCGACCTGGTGATCTGCACGCTGGACGACGGCGCCAAACTGGGCATGGAGTTCACCGTCAACCTCGGCAAGGGCTATCAGCCCTCCACCGTGAACCGGCCGGAAGACGCGCCGATCGGGCTGATCCCGGTCGATTCGATCTATTCCCCGGTGCGCCGCGTGTCCTATCGCGTCGATCAGACCCGCGTGGGTCAGGTCACCGACTATGACAAGCTGCTGCTGACCGTGGAAACCAACGGCGCCGTGACGCC
>JAYVCG010000263.1:0-2810 GCA_043750075.1 Acetobacteraceae bacterium
CTGATCCTGGCGCCCGTTCCACAACGTCTTCCACGACACCGGCGCCGGCCGCGCCCTGGCCGGGTCGAACAGCAGCACCAGGGGCTCGGTATACAGCGCCGGGCCCGCGATGCCGGGAAACAGCGCGGCGGAAGTGAGTTCCGCCATGACCGGCAGCGTGGCGGGCGTCAGGGGTTCCAGCAGCCCCTCATCGGTGGCGGTGCGGGCCACGGCGGCATCCAGCAGCACGGCGTCCACATCGGGCAGATCGCGTTGCCGGCGCAGCACCGCGAGCGCCTGCGCGGCGGAGGGCAGCGGATAATAAAACACGCTGATATCGGGATGGGCGCGCTGCAACGCCTCCGCCACGAGGGGTTCGTGCAGGGTCTGGAACACGCCGGAGGGTACGGCGAAAGTCAGGCTCCGCCGTGCCGCCGCGGGCCGGATGAAGGGCATGGAAAGGCCGATCGAGGCCGTCAGCAGACGCCGCCGGGTCGCGGGCATGGTGGAGCACTCCCTGGTGGATGTGTGTGCCCACTTCATGGCCGCGCTTCAAGATGCGGCACGGCCGGGAAGGCCCGCGGTTTCGTGCGGCGGGCGGGCGCGGGCGTCCCTCTCCGCGTTCGCGCGGGACAAAAAAGGGTTGGGGTGCGGATGTGGGAAAGCACAGCGAGGATTCATTCCAGAGAGCCAGAGAGCCAAAGGCGTTTCACGTTGAAAGCCGTTCCTGCCCGCCGCCGCGAGGCGGCCATCCTTAACGGGGAACGATGCCTGACCCTGTCCCCACGCACCCAGCACCATGGAACGGTCGCGCGGTCATCGAGTTTCCGCATCCGTGCCGTGCCGCCGAAAAGGCGGCACGCTTCACCACGGAGTTAGCCAGCGGGCGCGGCCCGCACCCCCATGGGTGTAAATGGCGGATTTCCGCGATTTTTTCGAAGTCCGGGTTTCTGTTTACATGGTAAACACAGGGACACAGAGATATTCCCCCAAATTCGATACTCCCTCGAATTCAACAAGAAATCTCTGTGTCTCTGTGGTGAATTTTTCGCATACCAAAATCCAAAAAGAACGCCGGACCATGCGTGACGGCCGGGGACACGCACCGCGACGGCGAGGCGCCGAAGCCCGGTCCATGAGCCAATCTCCGTGCGCCTCGGTGCGCGCTGAGCCCATGCCCCGCTGGGATCATGGCCCGCTGGGATCATGGCCCGCTGAGACAACATTCCATCGGGTTCATTTCCTGGCACGGCACGCACCGCCCAGAGGGAAACCCACGGGCGATGTCCATAGGACATATAGTCCTAAAAAGGCTGGCCGGGGGGAAAGCCCAGCGGAAAGCAGCGCCTCACGGTGCCATGTCTGTTTGCGCCGGTGCGATGTCGGTGGCGATTGTCTGGCGCCAGCGGACCGGCGATTCCATCGTCATGACGCGGACGCTGACGAACACCAGACCCAGGATGACGCTCAGCGTGAGCGACAACTCGATCGCGGAGATGCATCGCGTGCCATGACGTTGCCGCCAGTTTCCATTTCCTTGATCAAACATGGCGGACCTTCGTTCGATGAAAGCGGAATAATGCAACGCGAATCGAATCCGGGCGATCAAAAGGCCGCCACGGCCAGTGTCACGCGTTGTCTCAAAGGGAAATGCCGATATTGGTGAACTGGTTCGACAGATCATTGGCCAGTTCGAGAAAACCCGCGAAAATAGCGGCGAAAATAATGCTCCCGATCAGCCCGTATTCCAGCGCGGTGAGCGCGCGCCGATCCGCGAGCAATGATTTCAGAGCAACGCCGTATCGTGACATGATCCTCTTCTCCTGATTTGACGTGCGACAATAGTGACAAAACCACATAAGAAATTACAGAATGGTTTCATATCTGGTCTGGAACGACCGCCCTCACCGCCGCCACCCGCGCGTTCAGCAAGAGAGAAGACGCTTCAGCGAAACCGCGCGGGCGCTTTCAAAGGTGAAACCCGCCGTTCAAAAAATCGGGACATTCCCGCGTTCGGCGCTCAGGCGGTGCGGCGTGCTTCCGCGCCGGTCCGTGCCGCGACCCAGGCGCGCGCCGTGTCCAGCGCCGGGCCGGTTATCATCAGCGGCGCGCATCCCTCTCCCTCCCACCGGTCGGCGCCGAACACCGGATGCGCCACGACGGGGCCACCGCCATTGTCGAACGCGTCGCGCTGGCCGTTCTCCAGATAGGATTCCGCGGGCAAGCCCTCAGCCAGCAGGACATCATGGTTCTCCAGCTCCACATGCCAGTACATCACCTCATCCACCACCACCTGGGCGATGGTCGTCCCGTTGATTAAATATTTGATAGGAATCAATACGTTGGCGGCGAACACCGCATGATCGGGCGACAGCCACAAGGCGGCGCGCGGCAGGCCCGGACCAAAGGCATCGCGGGCGACACGGACCGGCCAGACATCGGCCTGCCGCGGATGGCGGCGGCAATCGACGCGGCGATGCCCGATCCAGACGATGGGCGCCAGCCCGGCGAAGCGCGCCCGCGCGCGGTCGCCAATGATGAGGTCTTCCACCTTTACCTCCCCCCGCGCGGTGGCGATCCGCGTGCCGGCACGGTAACAGGCGGCGGCCACCGCGACCCGCAGCACCGTGTCGCCGCCGCCGGCCGGACTGACGCTGAACACCGCCCGGCTGTAATCAATCGCGGCGGTGTCGAGCGCCAGCGTCTGCACCGTCGCGCCATTACGGAACAGCGACAGGGTCGAGCCGGTCAGCGACACGCCGGTGGCGTTGAGGCCGGTGAGCCTGATCGTGTCGTTATCGGCGAACCCGCTCAGCCTGCCCGTGTAGGAA
>JAYVCG010000264.1:0-6334 GCA_043750075.1 Acetobacteraceae bacterium
GGAACTCGACGCGCACCGCGCGTTACGCGACGACAGCCGCCGGGTGCTGGCGTCGATGCAGCTCGATCTGGCCCAGAAATATGGCGTCGCGAGTTTGAAAATCCGCCACCACATGCAGCTTGGCTATGTCATCGAAGTACCCGCCGCCGCCGTGGAATCGTTACGGGCTTTCCCCGAGCTGACGCTGCGCCAGGGCATGGCCAACGGCGCCCGCTTCACCGAACCGGGCCTGTCCGACCTCGATCGCCGCGTCACGGAAGCGGGCGACCGTGCCGCCGCCCGCGAAAAACGCGTGTTCAAACACCTGACGGAAGCCACCCTGGCCGAGGCGGAAGCCCTGGCCGCCCGCGCCGATGCCCTGGCGCTGCTGGACGTGGCGCAATCGGCCGCCACCCTCGCGGCGTCAGGCGCCTGGTGCCGTCCGGTGGTGACGGATGACACCGCTTTCCTGATCCGTGGCGGACGCCATCCGGTGGTGGAGGCCGCGCTGGCCGGTCAGGCGGCCTTCGTGCCCAATGCCTGCGACCTGTCGCCCGAGCGCCGTGTGCTGTTGCTCACCGGTCCCAACATGGCGGGCAAATCCACCTTCCTGCGGCAGAACGCCCTGATGGCCGTGCTGGCGCAGGCGGGACTGCCCGTGCCCGCCGAGGAAGCCCGCATGGGCGTCGTGGACCGCCTGTTCAGCCGTGTCGGCGCGGCGGACGATCTGGCGCGTGGACGCTCCACCTTCATGGTGGAAATGACCGAAACCGCCGCCATCCTCAACCAGGCGGGCCCGAAATCCCTCGTCGTCGTCGATGAAATCGGCCGCGGCACCGCCACCACCGACGGCCTCGCCATCGCCTGGGCCGTTTTGGAGTCGTTACATTCTGCCGTGCGGTGCCGCGCCATTTTCGCCACACATTTTCACGAGCTTGCCGAACTGGCGGACCGGATGCCGCGCATCCGGCCCCATACGATGCGTGTGAAGGAGTGGCGAGGCAGCGTGGTGTTCCTGCACGAAGTGGCGGAAGGTGCCGCCGGACGCTCCTGGGGCGTGCATGTCGCCGCACTGGCCGGCGTGCCCAAACCCGTCGTGCGCCGCGCCGCCGCCTTGTTGACCATGCTGGAAAAGCAACACACGCCCCTGGCGATGAACACGCTCCCCTTGTTCGCCGCCGCCACGGCCGTGAATGACGATGATGCTCCCGAAACACCGCCAGACGATGCAGTGAGCCGTGCTCTGATCGCGATCGATCCTGACCGGTTGACACCGCGGGAGGCATTGGAGGCACTCTACGCGTTGAAAGCTCTGCTGCCCGCCCCTGCCGGAGAAAAAGACTGATGGCTCAGGTCCGAAAACGACATGGTGGGTCATGCTGACCCCCATTCCGATGCCCAGGGCTCCCGAGGCGGCGGCGGCGCAATTGTCCGACGCCCTGGCGGCTTTGGCCGCGGAGCAATCCCCCGTACCGCGCGACGCCGCCCTGGGCGCTTTCCGGCGGCATCTGGCGCGTATCCAGACCTATGTGCGCCAGGCCTTTGAACAAGAACAACTCACCGGCCTCCAGTCCGCCCGTCTCCTGGGCGCCCTGGTCGATGGCGTGATCAGCGGGCTGTATCAGCACACCATCCAGGACACGGGCATCACGCCACGGGGCCCGTTGAGCGTGGCGGCCACCGGCGGGTATGGCCGTGGCGTGCTGGCGCCGTTCAGCGACATCGACCTGTTGTTCCTGACCGGCGGCGAACCCGATCCGGCGACACTCCAGGCCGTCGAGTACATGCTGTATTTCCTGTGGGATCTTGGTTTGAAGGTCGGGCACGCGACCCGCTCCATCGAGGATTGCCTGATCGAGGGCGCGAAGGACACGACGATCCGCACCGCCTTGCTGGACGCCCGTTACGTGACCGGCGACCCCGCGCTGTTCGCGGAATTCCACCGCCGTTTCCGCGCCGGTTGCAAGGAGGCCGGCATCGCTGAATACGTCGCCGCCAAGCAGGGGGAACGCGCGGTCCGTCACCGCCGCTATGGCGACAGTCCCTTCATGGTGGAACCCAACATCAAGGAAGGCCGCGGCGGATTGCGCGACATCCAGACGCTGTACTGGATCGCCCGTTACGTCTTCGACACGCAGACCATGGGCGAGCTGGCCGACCTTGGCGGCATCCTGACCCAGCAGGAAGCCCGCCACGGCCGCCGGGCGTGGGAGTTCCTGTGGACCGTCCGGTTTCATTTGCACTACGTCGCCGGACGGGCCGAGGAACGGCTGACCTTCGATCTGCAACCCGTCGTCGGCGCGCGCATGGGTTACACGCGGCACGGCAAGCAGGACGGGGTGGAACGCTTCATGCGCCACTATTTCCTCAATGCCCGTGACATCGCCCGTCTGACCCGCATCCTGGAACCCGCCATCCTGCGTGCCGCCATCGGCCCGCCGGCGATCGAGGCGGAGACGGACAAAGCTTTGCTCGACAGCGGCTTCGTCCTCGCCGAGGGGAAACTCCTGCCGCTGACCGGGCGTGATTTCGACACTGAACCCTTGCAGATGCTGCGCGTGCTGCGGGTCGCCCGCGATCGAAACCTGGAACTGCATCCGCTGACCATCCGCTCGTTCATCCAGAACGAACGCCGCGCCATCGCGCTGCGCGACGACCCCCGCGCGGCATCGTTGTTCATGGACCTCTTGTGCGGCAAACCCGCCGAGAAACGCCGGCCCGGCGACCGGCCCGGCGAGCGCCCGCCGACGCATCACCCGGACGGCGCGAAATGGTTGACGATTCTCAATGAAACCGGATTTCTCGGCCGTTACATGCCCGACTGGGGCCGCATCGTCGGCCAGATGCAATTCGATACCTATCATATCTTCACCGTCGATGAACACACGATCGAGGCGGTGAAAATCCTCAACACCATGGAACGCGGCGAGATGACGGAGATCGCGCCCGTCGCCTCCTTGCTCATCGAGCAGATCGAATCGCGGCGATCATTGTACATGGCGATGATCCTGCACGACATCTGCAAGGGCCGCGGCGGCGATCATTCCGAACTCGGCGCCGAACTGGCGTTGGAGATCTGTCCGGCGCTTGGCATGACGGCCGAGGAAACCGAAACGGTCTCCTGGCTGGTGCTGCATCATTTGCTGCTCAGCACCACGGCGTTCAAACGCGACATCGACGATCCGAAGACGATCCTCGATCTCGCGGAAACCATTCAGTCGCCGGAACGGTTGCGGCTGCTGCTGATCCTGACCGTGGCCGACATGCGCGCCGTATCGTCGAAAGTGTGGAACGGCTGGAAAGCGACCTTGCTGCGCGAACTCTATGCCCGTGTCGCCGAGGTGCTGGCGGGCGGTCTGTCCACCACCGAGCGCGACGTGCGCGTGCAGCGGGCGAAACAGGCCGCCGGCGCGTTGCTGGAATCCTGGCCGGAACAGGACAGGACATGGTTCGCCGAGCTTGGCTATCCAGGCTATTGGCTGTCCTTCGACCCCGAAACCCATGCGCGGCACGCGCGGCTGTTGTGGGACGCGGACCAGCGCGCGACTCCGTTGACCGTGGACACACAACCGCTGCCTGCCCGCGCCGTCACCGAGGTCACCGTCTACACCGCCGATCATCCCGGTCTTTTCAGCAAGATTTCCGGAGCCCTGGCCGTGGCGGGGGCCTCGATCGTCGATGCGCGCATTCACACGATGACGAATGGCATGGCGCTGGACACGTTCTGGATTCAGGATGCCGCGGGCGGCACTTTCGATCAGCCCCACCGTCTGGCGAAACTCTCGTCCCTGATCGAGCAGGTGCTGTCCGGGCGGCTGCGTCTGGGCCAGGAAATCCATAAATTATCGCGTGATACGTTCGGCAAACGGATGCGTGCGATCCACGCACCCTCGCGTGTCGTGGTGGACAATCACGCATCGAACACCCACACCCTCCTGGAAGTGAACGGCCGCGACCGGCCCGGCCTGTTGCACGATGTCACCGCCGCGATCAGCGAGCAGGGCCTGCAGATCGCCTCCGCCCATGTCACGACCTATGGCGTGCGGGCGGTGGACGTTTTCTACGTGAAGGACGTGTTTGGCCTGAAAGTGGAGAACGAGCGTAAGCTGAGCACATTACGGGAAGCGTTGCTGGCGGCTCTGGCCAGCCCCGATGAGGTGCCGCCCGTCGAGACCCAGGCCAACGTTACCCTGCCACGGGCACGGCGGCGCACGGCGGTCGCGTGAAACAGAAAAGGAGCACGGACATGGATGTGGAAATCGAATATTGCGGCATGTGAGGCTATGAGCCACGCGCCCGTGCGGCGCGGGATCTGATCCTCAAAACTGATAAGACCGCCACGGTGACGTTGAAAAAATCCGGCGGCGGCGTGTTTGAAATCACGGTGGACGGACGGCTGGCCTGTTCGAAGAAAGCGACCGGAGCGTTTCCGGATGATGGTCAGATTCTGGCCGCGATCGGCTGAGAGGGACGGGCGCCACGCGACTGGCGCCCGTCTTCCCATGCTCCCCTGCCCCGCGAGAGAACAGGGAGCGGCGGCCTCAGATCAATGGGCCGCCTTACCTTCATCGGATTCAATTTCGATCTCAATTTCAACCTCGGTATCGTCATCGATCTCGTTGTCGTCATCCGCGATTTCAGCTTCGTCGATATCCTCCGCCGCCAGTGCGTCAGCGGGTTCGGCTTTTTCCTCCGCGGCGATGGGCAACGAGCGGCGGCTGAAACTTCCCCTGTCCGAGCCCGCGCGTACCGGCCGGTACATCCTTGGCTTCGGGGGCGCCTGTTGCACGCCACATTTCGGGCATGTCGCGGGGCTTCGGTTCAGATCGTAAAAGCGTTCAGCACAACCCTCGCACGTGTATTTCGTGCCCATGTCAGGCTTTGTCATCGCCGTCTCCTTAATTCCGCGTGCATCAACCCGCTTTCGCCCCATGCAGTTTTTCAGCGCAGGCGCGGGCCAGTGAGTCGCTTCCCGCCGTTTTGCCATCGAACGATGTCCAGCCGGCTTTCGACACGATATCGATACGAGAATACGAGGATTGTTCCGCCTGAAACTTCGTCAGCGCCGCCGTGTTCGGATCGGCATTCGCCTTGGCGACACAGAAAGGCACCAATGCCGAGACGACGGCGGTGCTCGCGGTTTCCTGCGAGAGTTTCTCAGCCGAGGTGGCGCTGATCCAGCCAAGCTGCGTGAACCCGATGATCGCCATCGCGAGCGCGCCAGCCGCCGCGCCCCAAAGGCCGGGCTTCAGTCCAACAGGAATTTGCATGAGGGTTTCTTTATGTTCTGGGTGGACCGATATCCACCCGACGTCAAATGCCCGCTTTGCAGATGGTGCGCCAGCCGGAAATTACAGTAAGACATGGAAAATAAATTCCATATGTCATTCCGGGACACTGTTCCATCGGCGGGGATCAACGGCCATGCGTTCGACCAGCACCGTTTTCCCTCCGGCAGGATCTGGTTTGGCGGAATACCCTTGCCCGCCCATCCTGGCCAGCCTGTCCCGGACGGATAAACCGCTCAGGCCGGAGAATGGATGACGGGGATGAGGTAACGGCGAGGGCCTTTGGTATCTTCCTCTCATGAGGGACAGGCCATTTTTTCAAATGTCAATATATTCGCGCATATGACGTCATATCAACGATTTTCGTGATGGACACGCGGCGAGCACCGCGCTGCCGTTTCGGTTCATCACGAAACAGGCAGCGGTGTGAAACCAAAACCGGGCGATGCGCGGTTCTGGCTTCCATCCGCTGGTGAACAGTGCCGGTGATTGTCCAGGACTGGTGCTTGTCCAGGACGGGCTCACTTCTCCGGGGTCAGGTCGCGCACCACTTCAGGCTGTTGCATCAGGCGGTTGATTTTTGTCGCGTAATCCAACGCCTGATCCGGCAGAAAATTCAGATCGGGCGTGAAACGCAACGGCAATCCCTTCGCCACCTGCCCACGCAGCCACGGCGTCACCCGTTTCAGGGCGGGCAACAATGCCTCCACATCCATCCGCCCGAGACGGGAGATGAATGCGGTCGCGTGCTTCATGTCGGGACTGAGCCGTACCTCACTGACGGTGATGTCCACTTCGGCCAGTTCCGGGTCACGGAACTCACGCCGCGCGAAAATCCCCGCCAGGACGTGACGGATTTCCTCCGCCACACGGAGCTGGCGTTGAGTCGGCGTCCTGTCCCGCGGTTTCTTCTTGTCACGCCCGTCTCGCGCGGGAGGCCGTTTTTCAGGCTCCCCGCGCTTGTCAGACCGCGATTCAGGCGCGAGCGCCTTTCTTTTCTTTTGGCTCAACCCGGAACCATCTCCACTTCGAAGCACTCGACCACGTCGCCTTCCTGCAAATCATGG
>JAYVCG010000265.1:0-3837 GCA_043750075.1 Acetobacteraceae bacterium
TTCACCACCGGCGCGCTGGTGATGTTCGCGGCGGGCACGGTGCTGGTGTCCAGTTCCTCGCTGATGGCGCCGTGGTTGCAGACGCTGGCGAATTACCCGGTGGAGACGGCGGGCCTCATCATGGGACCGCGCGGCATGGGCACCATGGTGGCGATGCTGACCGGCGGGCGTCTGGTCTCGTTCCTCGATCCGCGCAAGGTGATGGCGTCCGGGGTTCTGATGATGATCTGGTCGATCTGGGAGATGACGGCGTGGACGCCGGATGTGAGCCAGACACGGATCGTGGTGACGATCATGATCCAGGGCGCCGGTCTGGGGTTGCTGTTCATCCCGTTGCAGGTGCTGGCCTTCGCCACTCTGCCCGGTCACTACCGTACCGATGGCGCGTCGCTGTTCAGCCTGTTCCGTAATCTGGGCGCCGCGATCGGTGTGTCGGTGACGTCATCGGTACTGGTCCACAACACACAGGCCTTGCACGAGGAAATCGGCGGCGCCGTGACCCCCTTCAACCGCGCGCTGATGAATGGCGGCACCGCGGTGTCGCAACTGTGGGATCCGGCGACGCGGCAGGGCGCCGCGATGCTGGACCGGGTGATCCATCAGCAGGCGCAGATCATCGCCTATGCCGATGATTACAAGATGATGATCTTCACCACCGCGCCGATCCTGTTGCTGCTGCTGCTGATGCGGCGTCCCCGGCCGGCGGGGAAATAGGGTGGGGGAGATACCTCGGGAACTCATCGGCGTTTTCCCGGTGATGAAGCGGATCCGCGGCGGGCATGTGCCTCGCGAGGGGAGGCACGGGTCTGGCGGACGACCCTACCGGCTCCATTGCGGCATCGCCGCGGGCAGGGCGCCGGTGCGGCGTGCTTCGTAGACGACGATATTTTCCAGGACCCGCTGCACGTAATTGCGGGTTTCGTTGAAGGGGATCATTTCGATCCAGTCGATCATGCTTCCCACGATCATGCTTCCCACGGGCATGCTTCCCACGGGCATCCCCCCCACGGCCCCCCCCGGCTGCACGCGCGGATCGCCGTTGTCGCCGATCCATTGCGTGACGCGGTTCGGTCCGGCGTTATAGGCCGCCGCCGCCATCGGCACGGAATTGTCGAATTTGTCCAGCACCTCGCGCAAATACGCGGTGCCCAGGCGCATGTTATGGCCGGGGTCGGTGGTGAGGCGGGTGGCGCTGGTGGGTTCTCCCAGCCGTTTCGCCACCTGCGCCGCTGTCGCGGGCATCAGTTGCATCAGGCCGCGCGCGCCTGCCGGGCTGGCGATGCCGGCGTCGAAGTTGCTTTCCTGGCGCATGATCGACAGGGAAACGGCGGGTTCGACCAGGGCGGGCGGCGGCTCGTAGGGCGTCGGCCAGCCTTGCATCGGCGGCATGATCCCGTCGCGGCCCAGACGGCGGGTGATGAGGATGGCGATGTCGGGGAGGCCGAGGGCGATGGCCTGGTCGGCGGCGCCGATGCGCTCGGCGGGGGTGCGGGCGATTTCCTCCATGCGCATCAGGAAAACGCGGGCGCGGCGGGGGTCGCCCCAGGTGAGCAGCAGTCTGGCGGCTTTCGTCAGTTCCGCCGTGCCTGGCGTGGCCGCGAGGCCGGATGAGGCGGCGGGCGCGGCGCGTAACGCCTGGACCAGCGCCGCGTCCGGCATCCCCGCCGCCCGCGCCGCGAGCTGGCCATGGAACGTCATCGGCCAGGCGGCGGCGCGGGTGAACTCGGCCTTGCCGTCGCCGCCCGCCGCCACTTTCGCCCGGCCCAACCAGTAATGGGCGCGCGACTGGGTCAGCACGGCGGGGGAGGCGGCGGCCAGCGCGGTGAAATGCCGCGCCGCCGCGCGGGGATCGTTCAGCCGCCGCAGCGCGATGAAACCGGCGAGGAACTCCGCCTCCGCCACCACCGCCGGGTCGGTCTGGCCATGGCCCGCGACCACGGTGTAGGCGCTCTGGGCGTCGCCGTCCTTCAGCAGTTTGCGGGTCAACTGGTGCCGCTCGGTCCAGAAGGCGTCCAGTTTATCGGGAGCTGCTTTCTGCGCCGCCGTGCCCGCGGTGCGCCACAGCGTCACCGCCGCCGCGTTCTGTTCCATGCGCCGGTAGGCACGCGCGAGGTCCAGCATCGCGCCGGGTTCTTCCTCGGGGGGCGGGGTGTAGCCAAGGGTGTTCACCTTCAACCCCAACCGTGCCGCCGCTTTCCCCGCCTGGAGCGCGTCGAGCCGGATCATCTGCCGTTGCGCCCCGCCCATGTCATCCCACGCCAGGCGCTGAAACCGCGCCCATTGGTCGGCGGGGGTGATGAGGCCGGGGAACCGGCGTTCGAACGCGGCCTCGGTGGCGGCGTCGGCGATGGCGGACACCCAGGCCTCGCGCGCCAGCAGCGCGGCGTCCTGGCCGCGGCCGGTGTTGGCCAGGGCATCGGCGCAGCGGAACAGCGCGGCGCCGCGGGCGGGGGTGGCGGCGGGTTTTTTCTCGACGCACAGCGCGGTGGCGGCCGCGTTGTCCTGCTCGGCGGCGATGGCTTCCTGGCGGCGGCGTTCCATCAGGGTGGGCAGCGGCCAGTCCGGATTCTGGCGGATGAAGGCGGCGACCTCGGCGGCGGAGGCGGCGTTCGGGGTCAGGACGCGGTAGTAGACCATCAGCCTGTCCGCCACCGGATCGTTGAACCGCGCGGCGGCGGTCTGGGCTTCGGGCCATTTCCCGGCCTGCACGAAAGTCAGGGGATTGTCCGCGATCTGGGCGGCGAGGGGGACGGGGAGGGCCAGGAGCAGGGCGAGGGCGGGGAGGAGAGGGCGCATGGTGGGATGGTATCCCATTGAGCTTTCCTTTCGTCATCCCCCCTCCGCTCCTGGTCCATGCCCATTCTCCGGCTATTTCGTTTCAGAGTCTTTCTGACCGCGCCTCTGCCGTCTGAAAGGGTGAAAGGCTGCTTTTTCAACACAGAGTTGAAGACGAGGCCACTGAGCGCACAGAGCCTTGTACTACGCGCGAAGCGCCCGGACCCGCGCCACGCGAGGGTGTCGGGAAAGCGGGACACCGGGCGGAGCCGCCACGCTCTGTGCGCTCCGTAGCCTCGTCTTCAACTCTCTGTTGAAAAAGCGGTCTTTCCAGCACGCCGGTCAGGGAAACACAGTCAAACGGCTTTTAACCGGTACAAAGGGAAACAGAAGGATGCCGCGGAACGGTCCGGCCCGGTATCCAGGGAACGGGGGCGTTTGAATCCGGCGGTCCCGCCCAGGGCTTGCGGCGAACCCGGCCCAGGCTTAAATCCCATGGTTCGAGGACACGTCGCCGTGCCACCCCGTCTACCCAGTCACGTCCACCCAGGAGAGGGCCATGTTCAAGGGATCGCTCGTCGCGTTGATCACCCCCATGCGGGAAGACGGCTCGATCGATGAGAAAGCCTACGCCGCCTTCGTGGACTGGCAGATCAACGAGGGCACGCATGGCGTCGTCCCGGTCGGCACCACGGGCGAAAGCCCCACTTTGTCGCACGGCGAACACCGCCGCGTGGTCGAGATCGCCGTCGCGGTCGCCAAGGGCCGCGTGCCCGTCATCGCCGGCGCGGGCTCCAACAGCACCGAGGAAGCGATCGAACTGACGCGCCACGCCAAGGAAGCGGGCGCCAACGCCGCGCTGATCGTGACACCCTATTATAACAAGCCGACGCAGGAAGGGCTGTACCTGCACTTCAAGGCCATCGCCGACTCGGTCGATCTGCCGATCATCCTCTACAACATCCCCGGCCGCAGCGTCGTGGACATGAGCGTGGAGACGATGGCGCGGCTGGCGAAACACAAGAACATCGTCGGCGTGAAGGACGCGACCGCCAACCTGGT
>JAYVCG010000266.1:0-7579 GCA_043750075.1 Acetobacteraceae bacterium
GCCGCGCGTTGATGCCTTTCGTCGTGCCCGTCTCAAAGAACTGTTCCAGCCCTTTATGCCGAAAGCTTTTAATCACCGCGGAGCAGCATATCCTGAACAGCCTCCATGGCCCAATGGTATTTTTCAACACGATTGTCCGCCAGGATGGAGCGTATTATTTTTGCCGGGCTCCAGGTTCGCCGGCTTTCTCTGGCCGGTGAACCTGAACATGGCCTCCTACCCGCTCCGCCGCCGCCAGGCGCTGATTTGTTCCAATGAGGTGTGGACATGCACGACGACCGGCTGGCCGCGCGTTGAGAGGGCTTCCTCGATGACGCCCGCGATTTCGGATTCTTCGCGGATGGTCAGGCCTTTGGCGCCGAACGCGGTGGCCCAGAGGGCGAAGTCCGGGTTGGTGAGTTGTGTCGCCGCCTGGTATGGGCGGCCTGGGTAGCGCATGTCGTGGTGCTGCGTGATGGTGCCGTAACAATTATTGTCCGAGATGATGAACACCGGGCTGACGCCGTATTGCCGGGCGGTGGCCAGTTCGTTGCCGGTCATCAGGGCGCCGCCGTCGCCGGCGAAGGCCAGCACCTGTGTGCCGGGACGGCGCAGGCAGGCCGCGACCGCCATTGGCAGTCCGGCGCCCATCGCCCCCACCACCGAGGCGAGGAACATCTGGCCTGGTTTCATCAGCAAATACCGGTGCACGAAAGTCGCGAAATTGCCCGCGTCGGAGGTCACGGTCGCGTCATCCGTCAGGTGCTTGTTGATCTCGGCGATGACGGCGGAGAAATTGACACCGTCGCTGGTCGCCGCCCATTCCGCTTTCGTGACGCGTTTGTGGACCGCGTGCAGCCCGTCAACCCAGGCTTTCCGCTTTGACGCGTTGGCGGGGGCGCCGCGGGCCAGCAGGGCGCGGACCACGGCGGCGGGCTCGCACGCCATGCCGAGATCGGGGCGCCAGACGCGCCCGACCTCGTTCGGATCGGGCCAGACATGCACCAGAGGCAGTTGCGGGTCGGGCGCCGCGGGGAAGGTGAAGCCTTGCGAGATCGTGCCGGTGATGCGCTCGCCCAACGCGATCAGCAGGTCGGATTTCTTGATTTCCGACAGCGTGTCGGCGTGGACGCGGCTGGCCATGTAGCCGCCGTAATTTGGGTGGCCTGAATCGAACAGATGCGGACGGCGATGGGTGGGCATGACCGGCAGCACCCATTGTTCGGCGAGCGTGGCCAGATCGGCGACCTCCGCCGGATGCAGCGCGGTGCCAGCCCAGATCAGCGGGCGTTCGGACGCCGCCAGCATGGACGCCAGGCGGTCGATGTCGGCGGGCAACGGTCCGGCCTGCGCGGGCGGACGCGGTTTGGCGATGGGGGTGTCGGTTTCGACATCGAACACATCCTCGGGGATGACGATGGCGACCGGGCCGGGGGTGCCGCTTTCGGCGATGTGGAAGGCGCGGGCGATGGCCTCGCTGGCCTGCGCCGGTTCGTTGACCTCGATCACCGCTTTGGTCACGTCGGACAGCAATTTGGAATAGTTTTGCTCCTGCAACGCCATTCTTCCGGCCTCGAACCGTTCCACCTGGCCAATGATAACGACCAGCGGCGTGGCGTCGTGGAACGCGGTGTGCAGCCCGATCAGCGCGTTGGACAGGCCCGGCCCGCGGGAGACGACCACCACGCCCGCGCGTCCGCCGCGCATCCGCCCGTCGGCGGCGGCCATGAACGCGGCGCCGCCCTCATGACGGCAAACGATCAGGCGCATGCGGTTGGCGTCCACCAGGGCGTTGGTGAAGCCGAGATAGCTCTCGCCGGGCACGCAATAGATCAGGTCGATGTCGTGCGCTTCGAGACTATCGACCATCAAACGGCCCACGGTGCGCGCCATGTCGGGTTCCCTCCGGTTGGTGTTGCTCTGGGGATGTTCTTACCGGCGGGGAGACGGAGGGGTCAAACGGCGGCAAGGAAAATCAGGGCATTTCCCTTGCCTGGGCCGCGTCCCGGATCGTAACATGGGCCACGAAGGCAAGGATGCGACACGATGGCCGACACGGAGGTTAATTCGATCTTCGACCTGGAGACGGATGAGGTGCTGGAAGCCCGCCTCGACGCCGAGGCCGAGGCCGCTTACGCGGCTGGCCGCGTCGTACCGCATGAGCGCGTGCGCGAATGGCTGACGAAACTGGCAAAAGGTGAAAGAGTGCCACCGCCCCGCGCATAGTCCATGCACATCATATGGACCGAACCAGCGCTGAACGATATCGAACGCGCCTATGATTATCTCGTTGACTTCAACCCTCGCGCGGCAACGCACGTCGCGCAAGGCCTGCGCGCGGCGGGAGACAGTCTGGAACATTTTCCGGATCGGGGCCGCCGGGTTCCAGGCACCACCATGCGGGAACTGGTGACATCCCATCCCTACATCATCCGCTATCGGATCGTCGGCGATACCGTGGTCATCCTCCGCGTGCGCCATACCTCACGGCGCCCGATGCGCCCCTGATCGCGGAAGCGGCGGGATCGATGGCACGACAGTACAACATGGCCCCAGTCCTCCGTCCAGTAAACCAGTCCTCCGTCCAGTAAAAAAACTCACGCCCGCGCCTCCCGCGTCATCCGCGCCAGTTCAGTCCGCACATCCTGGGCATTGCTGACCGGCACGGACCAGTGCAGCCGTTTCACCCGTTCCCCCAGGGCCAGATCCGCCCCGTCCACATCCACGCCCGCCATCCGCCACGCCCCCGCCTCTCCCGCCAGCAGGGCCAGCGCGGCGAGGTGATCGGCGTTGCAATGGGCGATGATCCCACCCTCGGCGGCGGCAAGCGCGGCGACGGCGGCCGGATCGGGCGCCAGCTCCGCGCTCCGCAATCGCACCGCGCGCGCGAATCCGCCGACGAACAACGCGGCCAGGGGACGCAGACGCCACAAGTGAAAATCGCCGAAATCCGCGTAGAGGGCGGCGTAGGGATGCACCGCCAGATACCGCGCCCTCAGGGCCGGATCGTCCACGATCTCCGCGAGACCCGTCACCGTCACGCGCGGTGCGGTCTGCGGGTTGGGACCCTCGGCCACGCCGGCGGCCAGCAGGGAAAACCGCGGATCGGCGCGCAGATGGCGAGTGTGCTCCGACAAATCGGACAGCAACAGCAGCAGGGAAAGATCGGACGCGCAGGCGGGCGTCACCAGACTGGCGAAGGGCTGACCGCCCTGCCCTGTTGTCGCCAGCGTCGCGGCACGGGCGGCCCGCAGCAGCTTACGGGCCTCGAAAGCGGGGCCGGGCAGAGTATCCGCCATTTTTTGTTCACCTCACGTCCTGGATGCGCCATAATTGGATGCCAATGAGGGATATAAGGGTGCCTCATCCGATCACCGCCCGGAAGCATGCCTCCAAAGGACGCCGCCATGAAACAGACGATCGCCCTGGTCGATGACGACCGTAACATCCTCACCAGCGTGTCGATGACGCTGGAGCAGGAAGGCTTCCTGGTCCGCACCTACACCGATGGCGAGAGCGCGTTGCAGGGGCTGACCGCCAAACCCGCCGACCTCGCGGTGCTGGACGTGAAAATGCCGCGCATGGACGGGATGGAGTTGCTGCAACGCCTGCGCCAGCGCAGCACCATGCCGGTGATCTTCCTCACCTCGAAGGACGAGGAAGTCGATGAGCTGATGGGCCTGCGCCTTGGCGCCGACGATTACATCACCAAACCGTTCAGCCAGCGTCTGCTGCTGGAACGCATCCGCGCCCTGCTGCGCCGCAATGAAGCCAGCCGCGCGGAAGGATCGGGCGCGGCGCCAGGCGGCGTGATGGCGCGGGGCGATCTGGTGCTGGATGAAACCAAACATCAATGCCTTTGGAAACAACAGGACATCCAGCTCACCGTCACCGAATTCCTGCTCGTCAAGGCACTGGGCGCGCGGCCCGGCATGGTCAAAAGCCGCGATCAACTGATCGACGCGGCGTACGGGGAAAACATCTATGTCGATGACCGCACCATCGACAGCCACGTCAAGCGCGTGCGCAAGAAATTCCGCGCGGTCGATGACGATTTCAACCAGATCGAGACGCTGTACGGCATCGGCTATCGTTACAAGGAAAGCTGAGTGCCGGACGGGACCAGCCTCGCCGCGGGCGCGCTGATCAGCCGCGCGCCGAAGCGGCGGTTCCGCCAGCGCTGGGTCTCGCCCTTGTTGCGGCGCATCCTGCTGGTCAACGCGCTGCCACTGGCGCTGCTGGTCGTGGCGCTGCTGTATCTGGATCAGTATCAGAACGGCCTGCTGGAAGCGCAGGTCGCGGCGTTGCGCGAGCAGGCGCGGATTTACGCGGGCGCGATTGGCGAAAGCGCGGTGCTCGCGGACGACACCGACAACCCAAGGCTGGTGCCGGCAATCGCCCGTCCGTTGCTGCGCCGCCTGACCGATCCGGCGCCGGGCGCGCGGGCCAAGCTCTATGCGCCGGATGGCACCACCGTGGCCGATTCGCAGTTGCGCGAGGGTCAGACCACCATGGCCAGCCGCCCGCCGCTGCCGCCCATCGACCGGGGGCCGATCCTGTCGCGAGTCGGCCAGGTCTATGATTTCGTCCTCTCGCTGGTGCCGCACCGGGGGCCGGTGACGGCGGTGGACATGACGCCGGGCGCGCGCGGCCCGGACTGGCAACCGGATGTGAAGGAGGAATTGCGCCTGCAAAGTGCCGGCAACAGCCGCCAGATGCCGCCCTATATCCGCCGCACCGTCGATAACCGGCTGTGGATCAGCGTCGCCGAACCGGTGGAACGCGAGAAGCGCACCGTCGGCATCGTGCTGCTGACGCGGGAAGCGCGGGAGGTCGAGGAAACGCTGCTCTCCGTCCGCCTGTCGATCATCGCGCTGTTCGGTCTCGCGCTGGCGCTGACCGTGCTGTTGTCGTGGTATTTGTCGCTGACCATCGCCCGCCCGATCCTGCGCCTCGCCGACGCCGCCAGCGACATGCGCGAGGGGCAGGGCCGCACCGGCAGCGTCCCGGCCGGATTGTTACGCCGCAAGGATGAGGTCGGGGAACTGGCGAACGCCGTTTCCGATTCCGCCAGCGCGCTGTGGGCACGCATGGACGCGATCGAACGTTTTGCCGCCGATGTGGCGCACGAGCTGAAAAACCCCCTGTCCTCGATCCGCAGCGCGATCGAGACGCTGACCCGCATCGAGGACCCGGCGCGGCGCAGGCAATTGCTGACCATCATCGGCCAGGACGTGATGCGGCTCGACCGGCTCATCAGCGATGTCAGCACCGCTTCGCGCCTGGACGCGGAAATGTCGCGGGTGACGGCGGAGCCGGTCGACGTGGTGCCGATTTTGCACACGCTGAAGGAACTCGACGACGCGACCCGCGATCCGGATCACGATCCCGGCCTGGAGGTCATCGCGCCCGCCGCCGGCATGCCCGTGCTGGCCGTCGAGGACCGCATTGTGCAAGTGTTACGCAATCTGATCGGCAACGCCCAGTCGTTCAGCCCGGAAAAAGGGCGGATCACGGTCAGGGTGAAGGATTTGGGCATGCTGGCGGAAATCAGCGTCGAGGATCAGGGACCGGGCATTCCCGTTGCCAATCTGGAACACATCTTCGAGCGGTTTTATTCCGAACGCCCGCAAGGCGAGAAATTCGGTCAGCATTCCGGCCTCGGCCTGTCGATCAGCCGCCAGATCATCGAGGCCTTGCACGGTCAGATCTCGGCCGAGAACGTCCGCGATGGCGCCGGACACGTTCTTGGGGCACGGTTCATCGTCCGTATCCCAAAGGCATGACCATGATCCGTTCCGTTTTGCTGTTGACCGGTTTGCTCGCGGCGTCCGCGCCCGCGCTGGCGCAGAACACGCCCGGCCCGACGCTGAGCGCCATCCTGAAGAAAGGCTATGTGGAGTGCGCCGTCGCCCCCACCACGCCCGGTTTCAGCATCGTGGACAGCAAGGGCGAATTCCGCGGCCTCGACGCCGATACCTGCCGCGCCGTGGCGGCGGCGGTGTTCGGCGATGCCGGCAAGGCGCGCTTCATCCCCACCAACGGCGCGCAACGCCTGCCGGTGCTGCAGGCCGGTCAGGTCGATCTGGTGGTGGAAGTGCTGACCCAGACGCAAACCCGCGAGGCCGCCAACGGATTGCTGTTCACCGGGGTCAATTTCTATGACGGGCAGGGCTTCCTGGTGCGCAAATCGTCGGGCGTGAAACGGGCGAAAGACCTCGACGGCGCCTCGATCTGCGTGGCATCCGGCAGCACCAGCGAACTCAATCTCGCCGATTGGTCGCACGCCAACGGGATGAAAATCAATCCGGTGGTATTCGAAAGAGTGGACGAAGGACGCGAGGCCTACAACAAAGGCCGTTGCGATGCGTATTCGACCGATGCCAGCCAGTTGGCCTCCATCGCGACGTTGATGCACGATCCGGACAACCAGATGGTCCTGCCCGATATCATCAGCAAGGAACCCCTGGGCCCGGCAGTGCGCCAGGGCGACGATCAATGGTATCTGATCGTGAAATGGACCCTGAACGCGCTAATAGAGGCCGAGGAACAAGGCATCACCCAGGCCAACGTGGAGGAAAAACTCACCAGCACCAGCGCGCCCGTGAAACGGCTTCTGGGCCTGACCGGGGATTTCGGCAAATTCATCGCGCTCGACAATCGCTGGGCGTATAACGCCATCCGCGCGGTGGGCAATTATGGCGAGATGTTCGAGCGTAACCTCGGTCAGGGCAGTCCGTTGAAACTGCCACGGGGGAAGAACGATTTGTGGAGCCGGGGCGGGTTGATGTATTCGGCGCCGATCCGTTGAAAGGGCGTTTGGGGACACCGTGCCGGCGACCGGCGGGTGATCCGGCTGATCCACAAATGGCTGAAGGCCGGGGTGGCTGAAGACGGGCGGGTGACACCGGGAGAGGTCGGAACACCGCAAGGCGCGGTGATCCCGCCCCTGCTGGCCAACATCTACCTGCATTATGTCTTCGGCCTGTGGGCGGCCAATGGCGGAAACGCCACGCCCATGGCGACGTCATCATGGTGCGCCACGCCGACGACATCGTCGTGTCGATAGCTAATTAAGTTGTCCGGTTTAGGTATACCCCGCCCGTACCGAAACCCGAAAACCCCCTTGCCAAACGGCGGTATACCCCGACTCATTGAAAATCTGCATTCTCCCCTTGCCCACCGGCGCCGAGGCGATTCTGCTGCCTCCATGATCCGCTCCGGCTTCCTCGGCCCCGAATCCCGCCGCGACCTGATTGAGCTGGCTCGCGACGGGTCCGTCGCCCATCGCCTGGCCCGGCGGGCGAACGCGCTGGTCCTGCTGGACGGCGGGATGAGCTGCGCGGCCGTCGCCAAGGTATTGTTTCTCGACAACGACACGATCCGGACCTGGTGCCAACTGTGTCAGGAAGACGGGATCGAAGGCCTGGCGGGCTTCGGCCACGAAGGCGGCATCTGCCGGCTGACAACGGGCCAGCAAGACAAATTGAAAGCCTGGATCGGCGAAACCCTGCCACGTGCGACACGGCAGGCCGGTGCGTGGATCGAGCGGGGATATGGTGTCGATTACCAAAGCCGATCCGGCCTGATCGCGTTATTA
>JAYVCG010000267.1:0-4751 GCA_043750075.1 Acetobacteraceae bacterium
GCCGACGCGACGCCCGAGGCGCTGCGGGCGATGCACCCCTCCGGCCAGATGGACGATG
Organism: Acetobacteraceae bacterium; assembly: GCA_043750075.1. Taxonomy (GTDB): domain Bacteria; phylum Pseudomonadota; class Alphaproteobacteria; order Acetobacterales; family Acetobacteraceae; genus Rhodopila. The sequence goes on from JAYVCG010000267.1 coordinate 59, forward strand.
TGTTCCGCCAACTGACGCTGGAGGCGGTCTGATCATGCGCAACATCCTGATCGTCGCGGAACGGGAACTGATGGCGTATTTCGCCACTCCCGTCGCCACCGTGTTCATCGTCATCTTCCTGGTGCTGCAAGGCACGCTGACCTTCAACCTCGGCAATTTCTTCGACCGCGGCCAGGCTGATCTGAACCCGTTCTTTAATTTTTTGCCCTGGGTGTTTTTGCTGCTGGTTCCCGCCATCACCATGCGTCTTTGGGCGGAGGAACGGCGTCTGGGCACCATCGAATTGCTGCTGACGCTGCCGATGACCCAGGGGCAGGCGGTACTGGGAAAATTCCTCGCGGCGTGGCTGTTCTGCGCCATCGCCTTGTCGTTGACGTTTCCCATTGTCATGACCGTCCGCTTTCTCGGTGAGCCGGACATGGGGGTGATCGCTTCGGGTTATCTGGGGGCGTTGCTGATCGCGGGATCGTTTCTGGCGATCGGTTCGGCGATGTCGGCGGCGACGCGCAATCAGGTGATCGCCTTCGTGCTGGGGGTCGCGGTGTGTTTCGTGTTCGCCGCGGCGTCTTATCCGCTGGTGACGGATTTCCTCAACCGCAACACGCCGTTGATGGCGGAGGTGACAAGAAGTTTCGCCATCATTGACCGGTATCAGGCGTTCACGCGTGGTATTGTGTCGTTGCGGGATCTGGTGTTTTTCACGACGTTCATTGGGTTTTGGTTGTTTTTGACCACGGTGCTCGTTGATCAGCGTAAGGCGGACTGAGGCATGGCAAGGTCAGGGCGCTGCCCTGAAACCCGCCAGGAGGGCGCCGCCCTCCTGGACCTCCCGCCAGGGACAGTGTCCCTGGACCCCCATCCATTGACGGGGTCCAGGTGCCCGGCACCTGGCGGGGCGCGGGGCGGAGCCCCGGCCTTTCTTTCTTTCCCTAAGGGGCACACCCAATCATGAGGCGCCTGGCCTTCTCCATCATCGGCGTCCTCGCCGCCGCCGCCATCGCCATCGGCATCAACATGTTCGCCGACGCCCGGCTCGCGAACATCCGCGCCGACCTGACCCAGGGCAAACTCTACACGCTCTCGAATGGCACCAGACAAGTACTGGCCGCCCTCAAAGACCCCATCACCCTCCGCTTCTTCTACTCCCGCCGCCTGGGCGCCACGATCCCGGTCTACGGCACCTACGCGGACCACATCCGCGAGATGCTGCAACAATACGCCTCCGTCTCGAACGGCAAGGTGCGGGTGGAATTTTACGATCCCGAACCGTTCAGCGACACCGAGGATCGCGCCGTCGCCTACGGCCTCCAGGGCGTGCCAGTCGATAACGGCGGCAACCAGGTGTATTTCGGCCTCGCCGGCAATAACCAACTGGACGACGAGCGCACCATCCCGTTCTTCCAGGCCGAGCGCGAACGCTTCCTCGAATTCGACCTGACCAAGCTGATCTACGAATTGTCGGGCCCGAAACGTCCCATCGTCGGCGTGATGTCCTCGCTGCCGCTGGAAGGCGATCCCCGCGCCATGATGATGAGCGGCGGGCGCGGGCCGGGCGGACAGCCCTACGCCGCCGCCGTGCTGTTGCGCCAGACCAACCAGATCAAGACCCTGCCGATGGACACCCAGGTGATCGACCCGGAAATCCAGGTGCTGCTGGTGGCCGGGGCGCGCGAACTGCCGGAAGCCACGCTGTATGCCATCGACCAGTTCGTCATGCGCGGCGGAAGGCTGATGGCGATGGTCGATCCATGGAGCGAGGCGCTGGCCGCCACCCCGTCCCCCAACGGCATGCCAGTCACCGACACGTCCTCCGACCTGAAAAAACTGTTCGAGGCCTGGGGCATCGTCTACGACCCGGCGCAGCCGGTCGGCGATCTGACCGGCGCCTGGCGGGTGCGCGCGGGCGGCGAGGAACGCATGCAGGCGGTCAGTTACGTCGCCTGGTTCAATATCCGCGACGGCATCAACCACGACGACCCCGCCACCGCCGACCTGACGCAGGTGACCGTGGCCTCGCCCGGTTTTCTGTCCAAAGCGCCCAACGCCAGCATCGAATTTACTCCACTGCTGAGCAGCAGCCCCCGCTCCGGCCCGATCCCGCGCGACAAGCTGGCGATGCCGGAACCGGCCAAACTGCTGGCCGCGTTCAAACCCGAGGGCGGCCCGCGCGTCATCGCCGCCCGCGTGCGCGGCCAGTTGAAATCCGCCTTCACCGGCCCGCCCGAACTGCCCGCCGACAAGAAGCGCCCCGACGCCTTCCCCGCGCACAAGGCGGAGACCGAGGCGCCCGCCAACATGGTGGTGGTGGCCGACTCCGACATCCTCGCCGATCGTTACTGGGTGCGGATCGCCGATTTCTTCGGCCAGCCCACCGCGACGCCGTTCGCCGACAATGGCCCCTTCGTCGCCAACCTGATCGGCACCCTGGCCGGGGGCGACGCGCTGATCGGCCTGCGCTCCCGCGGCGACACCAACCACCCATTCACCCTGGTCGCCGCGATCCAGTCCGAGGCGGAGGCGAAATACCGCCAGACCGAGCAAGGCCTGCGCGCCCATCTGGAAGACGTGGAAAAGCAACTGCGCGGCCTGCGCACCGGCGGCGCCGAGCCGGGCTCCGACGGGCGCCGCGCCGAGGCGGTGATCACTCAGGAGCAGCGCGGGGCCATCGACGCCGCGCGCAAGGACATCATCGATACGCGCAAGAAATTGCGCGACGTGCAACTGGAACTGAACCGTGAGATCTCGGCACTCGACACCTGGCTGCGCATCGCCAACATCGCCCTGGTGCCCGCCGTGCTGACCGTGCTCGCGATCGTACTGAGCCTGGCACGCCGTGCCCGCCGTGCCCGCGTCACGGCCTGACAGGAGCCAGCCCATGCAACCGATCCGGCTGTCCGCCCTCGTGATCATCGCCATCCTGGCCCTCGCCGGAGGCTGGTATTTCGGCGCCGCGACGAAACCCGATCAGCGCGCCGCGATGGATGGCGGGCGGCTGCTGTTCCCCGATCTGACCGCGAAACTGAAGGACACGCGCCGGATCGAGATCACCAGCAAGGGCAAGACCACGGTGATCGAACTGAAAGATGGCGTCTGGGGCCTCGCCGATCGCGGCGGCTACCGGGTGCTGGACACCAAACTGCGCGGCATGCTGACAACGCTGACCGAACTGCGTCTGGTGGAAGCGCGCACCAGCGACCCCGCGCAATTCGCCCGTCTGGGCGTGGAAGACCCCACCGTTGAGAAAGAGGGCACCGCCAGTCTGCTACGCCTGCTGGACATGGACAAAAAACCGATCCTGGCGGTGATCGCCGGTCATCGCCGGATGCGCACCCAGGGCCATGTGCCCGAACAGGTTTATGTGCGTCTGCCCGGCGACACCCAGGCCTGGCTCGCCGAGGGCGGCTTGCAGGCCGACACCGATCCCCAGGTCTGGCTCGACCGCGACGTGCTGAACATCGCGCAAGGGCTTATCACCCGCGTCGTCGCGACGAAGAACGGCGAGACCGTCGAACTGGCGCGCGAGGGTGAAAAACTCAAGGTAGTGAAACCCGCCGAATATCCAAAACTCGATGACTACAAGCTTGACGATGTGGCGCGCGCGCTGGAATCGCTGACCTTCCAGGACGTGAAACCCGCCTCGGAGCCGATCGGCGAGAAAGCCGGCGAGGCGGTGTTCACCACCAGCGACGGCCTCGACATCACCGCCACCGTGTTCCACCTGGAGAAAGACTCCTGGACCCGCTTCACCGTCACCGCCCCCGAACGCGGCAAACCCGAAGCGGAACGCCTGAACGCCAAACTCGCCCCCTGGGCTTTTCAGACCGGGGCATGGAAAGACAAATCCCTGATCCCGTCGATCGAGGATTTGAAAGCAGCACCCCCCGCCGAGCCGCCCGCCGCCGAGCCTGCCCCTGACGCCGCCGTTCCTGGCGGTGTTCCGGGCAGTGTTTCTGGCGGCCCCATTCCCGGCATCGTGCCTGGTCCCGCCCCTGGCGCCGTCCCGCCCCCCGAGGGAACGCCAAAACCATGAGCGACCGCGAATATCCCACCCGCCCCTTCGTCGGCATCGGCATCGTGGTCATCAAGGGCGATCACGTCCTGCTCTGCCGCCGCGGCAAACCTCCCAACATCGGCACCTGGACCCTGCCCGGCGGCGCGCAGGATTTGGGCGAAACCTGCGAGGCCGCGGCACGGCGCGAGCTGATGGAGGAAACCGCGCTGTCCGTCGGCGCCCTGCGTTTCTGCGCCCATGTCGATGTCGTGCGCCGCGATGACGATGAGCGCGTGCGGTTTCATTACACCATCCTCGACTTCGCCGCGCGCTGGGAAAGCGGCGAGCCGCTCGCCGGTTCCGATGTCTCGGACGTGCAATGGGCGCCGATGGATGCCCTGGAACCTTACGAATTATGGGGCGAGGCGCACCGCGTCATCGGCATCGCCCGCCGCCTGGTGGGGTGAGCACGGCCCGGCTCCGTTGACCGGAAAGACCGCTTTTCGCGAAGCACGCGGCGTCCCTCCCCCCGCGCGAAGCGCCATGCTCCTCATCCACCGCCCGCGCCGGAAGAAAAACCCCCGGACGGTGCCGCCACGCTCCGTGTAATCCGTGGCATCGCCTTTGAAATCCGTGTTCAAAAAGCGGTCTTTCCGCCCCACGGACGGGGAAACCAGCGCGATTGACTGATACGCGCATGGC
>JAYVCG010000268.1:0-14275 GCA_043750075.1 Acetobacteraceae bacterium
CTCGATCAGCGCGGCGGCGGCGGATTCCGGGTCGGTCAGTTCGCGGCACACCACCAGGATTTCGTGCAATCCGGCCATGCCCGCGGCCCGCCACCGCCGCTCCCCGGCGATGATCTGAAACCGGCCCTGACCATCGGGGTGCGAGCGGACCAGAATGGGCTGCAACAAGCCATGAATCCGAATCGAATCCGCCAGATCGTCCAGCGCCTCCGTCTCGAACGCCATTCTGGGCTGAAACGGATTGGGATCGAGCAGATCGATCGCCAGGCTCCGGATACCGTCCGTGCTGCTTGCGTCCTTGTCCTGCGCGGGCATGTCGCCAAACAAAGCCGCCAGTCCGCGACCAAGTCTGGGCGGAGCAGGTCTGGGCGGGGCAGGTCTGGCGCTCATCGGGCGGCTGCCGCCGCCGTGCCAGCGCGCCGCAGGAATTCCTCCGCGAGGTCCGCATAGGCCAGCGCGCCCGACGATTTTGGATCGTACACCGACACCGGCAACCCATGACTGGGCGCTTCCGACAGGCGAATGTTGCGTGGAATCATCGTCTCATACACCCAATCACCGAAGAAATCCCGCGCGTCACTGGCCACCAGTTCGGACAGATTGTTGCGCCGGTCATACATGGTGAGCACCACGCCGCACAGCCGCAGCGCGGGATTGAGCCTCCGGCGCACCATCTCGATCGTGCGGGTCAGGCCGCTGATGCCTTCCAGCGCGTAAAACTCGCACTGCAACGGCACCAGCACCTCATCCGCCGCCACCAGCGCGTTCAACGTCAACAGTCCCAGACTGGGCGGGCAATCGATCAGGATATACCGGAACGGCGCGCCTTCCCGCCAGCCCGCCAGCGCGTCCCGCAGGCGGAACTCTCTTTTGGCCTGGGTGGTCAGTTCGATCTCAGCCCCCACGAGGTCGGGGCCAGAAGGAACCAGCCATAAATCATCGTACTGCGTCGCATAGCTTTCGAGCGCGTTGGGCGTCCCATCGTGGATGAGTTGATAACTGCCGAGGCCACGATCCTGCGGCGCCACCCCAAATCCAGTGGAGGCGTTCCCCTGGGGATCGAAATCGATCAGCAGCACGGGCTCCCCCGCCGCCGCGAGCGCCGCCGTGAGATTGACAGCCGTGGTGGTCTTGCCCACGCCCCCCTTCTGGTTGGCGATGGCGATGATGCGTGGCTTATGGACCACATTGTCTGAGGCACTGATTTCGAGCACGCCTCGCCGTCCGGTTCAGGGAAAATGCCAATGCCCGGATGATGCACCTACATGCCCGCCAGGAGATTGATGGCCCAAAGGGAACATCACGAGGCAACAGTACGGAGGATCATCGCGGGAGGGCTGTCATAGTCGCGCGTGACGATTCCGCGCAAGACCGGGCGAGAGCAGCGAAGCCCGGTGAACGTCCCGGAGAGGCAGTGTCACTCTGGCGCGCGGGCTCTGCCAGCCCTGCCATGCCGCTGTCCTCAACTCGCCTTGAGAAACTCGATCAGTTTCACGATCGCGGCCGGTTTATCGGTCTTGTCCAGCGCCGCCAGTTCCGCCGCCAGCCGGTCCAGCGCGGATTCGTAGATCTGCCGTTCCGAGAAGCTCTGATCGGGCTGCCCGGAGTTGCGGTGCAGATCGCGCACCACCTCGGCGATCGCCAGCGGATCGCCGGAGTTGATCTTCGCCTCATATTCCTGCGCGCGGCGCGACCACATGGTGCGCTTGATCCGCGCCCGGCCCTTCAACACGGCCAGCGCCTCGTCGAATTGCTTGCGGGTCGCGAGTTTCCGCAGCCCGGCCGTGCGCGCCTTGGACACGGGCACCCGCAGGGTCATGCGGTTTTCTTCAAAGGTGATATGGATCAGTTCCAGCCGGTGGCCGGCGATTTCCTCAGTCGCGATCCGCTCCACCTTGCCAACGCCATGGGTCGGATAGACGACGTGATCACCCTCAACGAACACCTCCGCCTTGGCGAGCGCGCGCGGAATTTGCGCCGGACCGCCATGCGCGGGGCGTGTCATCTGCGGCGCCATGGGCTTCGGCACGGCCGGAGCCTGGGTTTCTTCCGCAACGGCGGGAGCATCGGCTGGAGCGTCTGACATCTTGTCTGGTTGTTCCATCTCGTCTTCGGAAGGAGAATCGATCACGGTTTCATCCGATCACAGGAAGCGTCAGGCCTTGCCAGGATTGGGGGAGAAAAACTGTTCCTTGCCCGGCTTGTCCTTCCACTCATCCGCGTCGTCCGGCGCCGGACCCTTGCGGGTGATGTTTGGCCATGCCACGGAAAAAGTGCGATTGCGCTCCAGCCAGGGAGCGGCTTTGTCATCACTGTCGGCGACGATGGCTTCAGCCGGGCATTCCGGTTCGCATACCCCGCAATCGATGCATTCATCGGGGTGAATCACCAGCATGTTCTCGCCTACGTAAAAGCAATCGACAGGGCATACCTCGACGCAGTCCATGTACTTGCAGCGGATACAGCTCTCGGTGACCACATAGGTCATGATGGCTCCCCAGGTTGCTCAGATGGTCACGGTCGCCCGCGAAGCAATGGCCGTGAGGGCGATTGCCTCCCGGCCGAATTTCAGACGCGGCGGTATGACGATGTTTGCCGTCATGCGCAAGGTGGTGCCGGGATGTTCACCTGGCGGTCGCGTTAACCCCCATGCTGACTGGTGACGCGCCGGCCGGTAATGCCCTCGCCGCGCGTCAGCCTGGAGATGCATCTTGAGCCATGCCGCGTCCGCGCGAAAATCCGTGAAGCCGGGCTGGGAGGCTGATCCCCATGGGCGTCTCTCATCCATGACGGTGGCGAAACCTGGCCCCTGTCCCCGCCGTGCGGATTTTCGCGCGAACAGGGTATATCGTCTCACAGCCAGGAAAATCTCCTGACGAGGGCCATTTTCCCTCATGCGGCCTCACAATCTCGTGCTGTCGAGACCGCTCGCTCGTGCTGTCGAGACCGCTCGCGTATTCCATATACTCTTTCCGGCGCGCGGTCCAGATGCATGAGCGCCGGGTAGTGCCTCAGTTTGAATTGTTAGATTGATGTTATAACAAGGCTATGCCTTCTCCCACATGGCTTCTATGAAGCGGCAGGCATTCTCGATGTCTTTGGCTCTGGTCGCGTAATTCCTGGGGGCCTGATGGACTTCTTCGCATTGGATATCAAATGAGGCGCACAGTTGATGGTGAGTCTGCGTTCCATCCAGGGGATTGGCCTGAGCCTGCATGAACGCCAAGGTTGCGGCGTATGATCCAATATCCCGTCGCTTCGCCGCCGCGCCTTCGGTTTCATCATCGGCTTTTGTCAGGCGGAATAGCACCCCTCCTACTTCATCCTTCCCCGCGCGCTGGCGCACTTGCATCACGTTCAAGGAGATGGAAACGGATACGCCACTTATGGCCAATGGAGGCTGTTTCGCGGGAGGAGCCACAAACCTCCCTCCGGCGATGACGTTCCCCATTCTCGCCAGGGAGTTCAACACATCCACGGACAATCTGGCGTCCTGTCTGCTCCATTCAGTCAACCCAGGGTTGTCCGCCATCTCCGCGTATTTGTTCCGTAATCCGTCTAAATCACTACGGCTTCTTCCGGGACTACAAAGATAAGTCCTGATATCATCACGGATTTTTGCATAACGTGTTACAACGGCTGTAGGCGCGTCACGAGCATTTTTGATGATGCCGATCTTGCCGGTATGGCCAGCGACCATATATCGTGCCAGATCGTTGGCGGAGATGCGGGGAGAGTTGCGATGGCGAACGTGTGGCGTGGGGATGCGAACCATGGAGGCGGATGACCTTTTCGTGGTTGAGCGGCTTGACCATAGCCGGTCGCTTTGCCTTTCGACACTTGCGCTACAGACGGTTTCCGAATGCGGCGCGTCGCATCTGGGGGGCGACCGGGGGCTATTCATTTATGAGATGGACGAGCGATTGGATGGTGGCGGCATATCGGTTCTGGCCAAGGCCGCCTCATTGGAAGCGGCCTTTCGATTGATTGACCTTTGGAAGGACCGCCCCAGAAAAAATCACGGTCAGCCGACCTTGGCCTGATACGGGCCGCGCCGCTTCGGCCCCTCTGATCCCGCGTCAATCATCGCCACCAGATCATCCATACTCCAAAGCGTCTTGGACAAGCCCGCCGCCATGGCCGGGGTGCAACGGAGCGTCTGATGCATCCGCACGAAGTTGTGGAACACGGTGTAGAGGCTCACCATCCAATAATGCGGCTCTACCTTCTTGCTGAAGCCGTTGGTCAGGCGGGTGAACCGGCGCATCCCCATCCGCAGGTTGAGGTTCTGGCGTTCCACATAGGACGTGCTGACGTGCGCCTTGTCGGGGCGCCCCTCCACGCGGCGCTGTTCGCTGCCCGTGCATTCGCCAGGGCTGTAGCGTCCCAGGGCACCGACCGGCGCACCGTAATGCTTGATGAGCATGGCGTAATCGACATCGGCGCCGAACGCGCCTTCCACAGCTTCCAGATAAGCCTTGTGCCCGTCCGTGGTCAGTTGGACCCGCCCGGCCAGCCGCGAGGCCACATCCCCCATGAAGTCATTTGCATAGTCGGCGTCCCGTCCGCCGCACAGGTAGCCGATGATGAGCTTGCTGTCCGCGTCCAGGGCGGTCCAGGTCCAAAGGTCGCCAGCACCTTCCGGCGCGGCCTTGGCCTTCTCGACATTCTTCGCCTTGGCATAACAGAAGGACCATATTTCATCGCACTGGACCCGCTGCGCCTTCACGTTCCGCACTTCGCGGTCATGGAACGCCTCGCACGCCCGGCCCGCTTCTTCCAACAGCTTCGCCACGGTGTTGGGCGACACATCCGCCACGCGGGCGATGGAGTTCATGGAGGAACCCTCGCAGAGCATGGAGAGGATTTGGACGCGCTTGGCGGGCGGGAGCTTGTTCATAGCCCGCATGATATGAATTTTCATGGTTAGCGTCAAGCATATTCTTCACCGAAATCGGGGAAGTCCCATTGATGGCCAAGAGGCACCGCATCAGGAAATGCACGGTAAAAGGCCACGTCGAACTGCCTTCTGTCTCTCGCACCTCCACCGATTCCTATGATCTGCCAAATCTGTTGACGCAAAGCTGGCAACCCAACCTTCTCCTCAAGAAACTGGTAAAGTTTGTAGCGCCGCCCTCCATTCACATAAACAACAGGGTTTTTTTCATCTAGAAGATCAAGAACTACTCCGCGGCTATTCGCAAGCGGAAAATAGATGTACTTTCGGATAAACTTCGCAAAGAACCTTGGGTGTTTTGTAGAACTTGGATCGAACCGCTTTAAGCCATAGAGACGATAAAGAGTGTCCGCCAACTTGTCTGGGAATTCATCTTTCCATTGTTGACACTCATCAGCGACTAAGGATTTGAACATTTCGATATATTCAAGTCGGCGTGGATCAGAAACATATCCGACCGCATCATCGACAAGCTTGTTGATGCCAACTTTTGCGGTCGCGCGAATAATGATCTCCGCTTGCCTCGCCAGAAATTCTTGCCGAGGGTGAAGACTCTTTTCTACTCTTGAACGTAAAATAGCATCACAAACATCAATCAGCGTGTTTGCTTCGTAGCCATCCCCCGTTGCGCTAAACGCTCCGTCTGGATCGTTGCCTAAGATTCTGAAAAATATAGGATTTTCTATCCTTTTCCAAAGCTTTTCGTCGATTGCGGATCGTAGCCCAGGCCGGGTGATTGAGCGCATGAAGGCATTGCCACCTTCAGATTTCAAATTCAGCGCCTGCGCCATGGCCGCCTTAGAAATTAAGCGCCGTCCGTCTTTCAATCGGTAAACCTCAATTTGAACATCGCCAATTGGCAATTTCCCTGGGAGGTCAACCACAGGTATTTCAGAGGGATTTGAGACGCGCTCCCATCGCGCGCGAGCAGCTTGCTGCGCTATTTCGCTACGCTGCTTCTTCGTCAACTTTGCGGCGCGGGCCTGACCTCCCTGGCTTTGCTTCGACGATTTTTCTGGTTCCGAAGCCATTGGCTACCATCCTTTGCTTGCTAAGACGGTAGCCTGATATGCTTGCTCGCCGATTCGGAGCAAGCATGTTTTTGCGTATATATATTATGCTTGCTTGTCTCCCCACCTCTTCGCCGCTCCCTTCCGCGCAATCTCCGTCCGCTGCTCCGCCGTCAGATTCCGCGCGCGCGCCGCTCCCCCCAGCTTCCCAAGCTGCGCGGCGGCGCTGGCCGGGGTCTGGTCCAGTTCCTCGGCATCCTCGCCGGTCGCGATCCGCATGACCTTGACCGCCGCGCCGATCACATCGGCGGGGCGCTTCTCCCCGCGTGGTCCCTTGGGCATGGCCTTTCTCCCCTGCTTACCGTCAAGCATGGTAGATAGAGCATCCGGCGGGATGGGCAAGGTGTTTGAATGGGTTACTAACTAACTTAACAATTCAAAATGAGGCACTACCGAGCGCCGGGTAGTGCCTCAGTTTGAACTGTTAGTTAATTTCTAACTTGTCAAGGTCTTGCAGTGGCTGGATTTTCTGCAATATAAGCAAAAGACAGATATGATTCTCAACTCGTTGATCTAAAACAAACCAACTGAAATTTAACTAACCTAACAGTTCAAACTGAGGCATTACTTGGCATCGCGGGCCTCTGATCGACGAGGCGATGCGGGAGAACCCGCATCTGGAATTCTACCGCATGCCCAGTACAGCCCGCAACTGAACGTGATCGAGCGGTTCTGGAAGACGCTGAGGCGGCGGGCGGCGCATAACCGGCTGTTCGACACCATCGCCGACCTGAAGGCGTCGATGAGGAACAGTCTGCGTTATTTCCAGACCGTCCGGAGCAGGATGCTCTCGCTCATCAATGGGCGCCCAAGGAAAATCTCGAAATGACACAGCATCACCGGGAACATGTATGAGAGTTCTCAGAGACTCGGAGACGCCAAGAAACGAGACCGCTCAGACATCGCGTGTCCCCCCGGCCGAAGGGCCGTTTTTCACGGTGTCCGTGGAAGCACGCGGCCGGAACCCGAAGAACCTCCGGGTCTCTGAGCCTTTGAGAACTCCCAGGAGAAATCCTTCCTTTGTCGCCCTTGGCGAAAGCGCCGCGGCTGCCCTCCCTCGCACGATGCGAAGGAGAGTTCGACCAGGGCCACTTCATCACTGATCGCCAAAAGCCCGGTCACACTTGCCATATCGCGCAAATCAGCGGAAAACCATGAAAATTCACCCCTTCAGCAAGGAAGCACCCATGTCCAGCGCATACGATGTCGTCATCCGCGGCGGAACCGTCATGGACGGCAACGGCGGCACGCCCTTCATCGCCGATGTCGCCATCAAGGACGGCAAGATCGCCGCGGTTGGCGCCATCACCGGGACCGGCGCCGAGGAAATCGACGCGCGCGGCCTGACCGTCACGCCCGGCTTTGTCGATCTTCATACCCATTACGACGGCCAGGCGATGTGGGATTCGCACCTCGCCCCCTCGTCCTGGCACGGCGTCACCACCGTCGTCATGGGCAATTGCGGCGTCGGCTTCGCGCCCGTCCGCAAAAATACCCAGGATCAGCTCGTCGCCCTCATGGAAGGCGTCGAGGATTTGCCCGGCCCCTGCCTGAACGAAGGCCTCGACTGGAGCTGGGAAAGCTTCGGCGAATTCCTCACCGCGCTGGAACGCCGCGAACACGACATCGATTTCTGCGCCCTGCTGCCGCACGCGCCGCTGCGGGTCTACGTCATGGGCGACCGCGCCATGGCGCTGGAAGACGCCAACCAGGAAGACATCGCCCGGATGCGCGAACTCACCGCCGAGGCGGTGCGCGCGGGCGCGTTCGGCTTCTCCACCTCCCGCACCATCGCGCACAAAACGCTGGCGGGCGACCCGCATCCCGGCCTGCGCGCGCAGGAAGCGGAACTGATGGGCATCGCCATGGGCCTGAAGGACGCGGGCGGCGGCTTCATCGAGATGACCTCGGACTGGAACACCCCCGACCCGGCCACCGAATTCGCCATGGTGCGGCGGATCATGGAAGCCAGCGGCCGTCCGCTGGTGTTCTCGCTCAACGAGCGCCACGACCGCACCGAGGCATGGAAGGACCTGCTGGACCTTTCCACCCAGGCCGCCAACGACGGGCTGCCGATCCGTTGCGTCGCCCCGCCCCGTCCGATTGGCGCGCTTCTGGGTCTGACCGGCAGCCAGAACCCGTTTGGCGGCACGCGCACCTATCATTCCATCGCCCACCTGCCGCTGGAGGAACGGGTCGCCAAAATGCGCGATCCGGCGGTGAAGGCGAAAATCATCACCGAAGACCCCACCGAGTGCAACACCTGGTCGTTGCTCAGCCGCGTCGGCTACGCGCGGATGTTCCGCTTCGCCGATCCGCTGAACTACACCCCGGCGCGGGAAGACTCGATCACCGCCATCGCCGCCCGCGAGGGCCGCACGCCCGAGGACGTGGCGTACGATCTGCTGATCGAGGATGGCGGCAAGAATTTCATCTTCGCCTGCATCGTGAACTACGCGAACTACGACATGGAAGCGGTGAAGACGATGTACGCGCGCGAGCACGTCATCCCCGGCCTGAGCGATGGCGGCGCGCATGTGGCGTTCATCTCCGACGCCTCGTTCCCCACCTTCCTGTTCAGCTACTGGGGCCGCGACCGGAAGGAGGGGCGGATGTCGATCCCCGACCTCGTGCGCCGTCAGACCAAGGTGCCCGCCAGCTTCGCCGGGCTGCACGACCGCGGCGTGATCGCGCCGGGGATGAAAGCCGACATCAACGTGATCGACTTCGCCAACCTGGCGCTGGAGCGCCCGGAGATGGTGGTCGATCTGCCCGCCGGCGGGCGGCGCCTGATGCAAAAGGCGCGCGGCTACGTGGCGACGGTGAAAGCCGGGCAGGTCACGTATCGCAACGGAGTCGCGACCGGCGCGCTGCCGGGCGGGCTGGTGCGAGGCGCTCAGGCAGGGGTGTGAGCAGCATTCTGGTCTGAACATGAAGGCGACACGCCATTTCCAGGAGCAGGCGCCGCGCGAAAGGCCCTGCTTTCTGGCGGAAGGGTGTGTCGCCATTCTCGCCGCGCCATTCGCCCCGCACCGATGGGCGTATCCGCTGGCGGGGGCGCGTGATCGATCCGCGCGACGGCCAGGAACGCATCCTTCGCGTTGTCACGCCCGATGACGGCGAAATACTCCACACCGCATTCTTCGACCTGGGCTATCGGGAGAACCCGCCATGAAACCGCGCCATTATCCTGAAACCGGCAGTCTCCACATCGCGTTGGATTTTCTCCGCCCGCCGCGCCATTCGTTCTGAACGCACGCGCCATCGCGAAAGTTTTGGTTCAGGCCGCGCGCGCCCCGAGCTTCGCGGTAGCGCCCGTGGCGATCTGGTGGGCCAGCGCCGCCTTGAAATCCGGGAAGCCGAGACGGAACGACACGTTCGAGGCCTTGTCCAGATACAGGATCATGTCGCCGGTGCTGCCACGGAAGCTGAACAGCACGATGGCCATCTGATCGCCGGCGCCCTCCAAATGCGGCTCGCCGTTCGCGGCACCCTGCACATAGCTCCCGGTCGGGCGCACCTCCTTCGAAGAGCCATCCGGACGCCAGAACTGCAATTCTCCCTGCAAGACGAAGGTGCTGAAATCGCACACGTGCCGGTGCGGCTTGCCCGGCGTGTTCGGTTGAAATCTGATGAGCACGTCCGCGATTCCGCGCGCGTCGTCCGCCGCGAGCACGTGGATCTGCGCACCGATGGACTCAATCGTCTGCCAGGTGACGTTGCGGTCGTCAAAAAGGTAGGTCTGCATTGCCGTCGTTGCCTCCAAATGACCAGAACAGGTCGCGGCCGTTATCGGTGATCCACGGCGGGGCCCGGGTCAACCCAGGCGTTCGCGTCCGCGGGCGTCAGCGATAATCGTGGATCCGGGTCATGGCAAGACCAACCCCCTGGCCAAAGCCTGGCCTCACCGTTGGCGGGCGTTGACGCACTCGCTCCATGGGATGGTGAAATGCCGCTCACCTCCCTGGTCCCGCTGGCCCCCGATGCATTACAAACACAACGCCGGTCGCCGTCACCACATTCCGAAAACGCCGTTCAAGGCCCAGAACTGGCCGCGACATGAGGCCGGGCCGCGTCGTCGCCCTTTGGCGCATATCTCTTTGGCGTGTATCTAGAGACTCGATCAATCGAGGCCATTCCATCCATGAACCCGCCCCTGGTGCCTCCCGAACTGCTTGATCCCGTCGTGGCGTATTTCCGCCCATGCCGGGTGATTCTGTTTGGCTCCCATGCCAGGGGAGAGAACGGACCAGACAGCGACATCGACCTGCTGGTGGTGGTGGACGACGACACTCCGCCAGAAAAAGTCACTTTACGCGCGGGGTTCGAAGCGCGCCGGTCCTATCACGCGCCCGCTGACGTGATTCCGGTGCGGGAAGCGATTTTTCAACGGAACGCACGCATTCCGGGCACACTTTCCCGCGCCGCCATGCTGGATGGCATTGTCGTTTATGACCGGCCCTGATCCGTCCCGGCGCTGGCAACGGGTCGAAGCCTGGATGCGCCATGCGGCGGAAGACGCGCGGATCGCTCATGCCTGTCTTCACATCGTCCCACCATCCCGCGGAGGCGCCGCGTTCCATTGCCAGCAGGCCGCTGAAAAGCTGCTCAAGGGTTTCATGGTTCAGGCGGGTGTCGATTTTCGTAAAACCCACGATCTGGATACCTTGAGCCAGTCCGTTCTGCCTCACGCTCCCTCCATTGAACCGCTTCTGAATCCAATACGCGCATGGACCACCTGGAGCGTCGCCTGGCGCTATCCTGGCGAGGCTGAACCAGAGCCAGATCCTGATGTGGAAGAATTGCGTGAGGCACTGGACCTGATCACACGGCTGACGGAGGCTCTCCGGTCACGCGCGCCACCAGCGGATGAAAGCGCCGGAACGGAGTAATCCCGGCGGCGGATCAACGGGCCAGGTGAAGACCATCACCAGCCGTTCGCCCGTTCATCATCACGGAAAGGGAGAAGCAGGAAGACCTCAGACTTCTCCTCTTTTCACCGCAACACCGCCCCCGCCGCCTTCGCCACCGCCGCCACCACCTTCTGACCCGCGGTTTCGATCTCCGCGTCCGTCAGCGTGCGCTCGCGCGGCTGGAACACCACCTCGATCGCCAGGGACTTCTTGCCTTCCGGCACTTTCTCACCCTCATAGACATCGAACAGCGAGACCCCGGCGATCAGCGTGCGTTCCGCCCCGCGCGCCGCGCGCAGCACCGTGTCAGCGGGCACGCCCGTGTCCACCAGGAACGCGAAATCGCGCCGCACCGGCTGGAACGCGGGCAGATCGAGCACGCCCTTGCGCCGCCGTTTCGGCTCCGCGACGGCGTCAAGATTGAGCGCGAACGCCACCACCGGCCCCGTCATGCCCAGGGCGGCCAGCACCCGCGGATGCAACTCCCCGAACGAGCCCAGCACCGTCTTCGGTCCCTGGCGCACGGTGGCGGAGCGGCCCGGATGATAAAACACCGGAACGTCCCCTGGAACGTCCCCTGGCACGTCCCCTGGCACATTCCCTGGCGCGTCCTGGCTGATCATCAGCGCCTCCAGCGGCACTCCGGCGGCGGTCAGCGCGGCCCAGAGATCGGCTTTCGCGTCCATCGCGTCCACGCCGCGGGTGGGACTGGTCCAGGAGCGGGGGGTGCTGCCGGCCCTGATGCCCGCGGCCATCAGGCATTGGCCCTCCGGCGCATCGGTCAGATACGCGGGCCCCACCTCGAACAACGCCACGTCCGGGTATCCGCGCGCGGCGTTGCGTCCCGCCGCCAGGGTCAGCGTCGCGAGCGGTGTGGGGCGCAACTGGTCGAGATCGGCGGCGATCGGATTGGTCAGCCGCAGCGCCTCGGGCACGGGACCGAACAACGCCGCTTCCGCCGCCGCCATGAAGCTGAACGTCACGCACTCCATCAACCCCTGAGCCGCCAGGGTGCGCCGGACCAGCGCGGTGCGCTGCTGCTTTGGCGTCAGCGTGGCCAGCGGCACTGGCGCGAAGACCGGCAGTGAGACCGGCGGCACCACGTCGAGGCCCTTCAGGCGCAGCACTTCCTCGATCAGATCGCATTCCGGCTCGATCAGCGCGCATCCCTCGGCCACGCGCGCGGCGACGGCGGGGGACAGCGACGGGGACAGGTCGAGCACGATTTTCGCCGCGACATCGTTACGCCAGGACGGCACCGCCACCGTGACCTGTTCCGCGTCCCGCGCCCGCGCCGTGAAGCCGAGCCGTTCCAGCGACGCGACCGCCTCCTCCGCGCCGATATCCGAACCGCCAAGCCCGGCGATGCGGGAGAAACGCAGCGTGGCCTCGCGTTGCCACGCGGGCTCCGCGCCCGCTTCGGTGACGGGACCGGGCTCGCCGCCGCACAGTTCGAGGATCAGCGCCGTCGCCGCCTCGATCGCGTCCGGCATCAGCGCCGGGTCGAGGCCGCGTTCGAAGCGTTGCCGCGCGTCGGAAACGATCTGGTGCCGCCGCCCGGTCAGCGCCACGCGCACCGGATCGAACAGCGCGCATTCGACGAACACGGCGGTGGTGGTTTCGTCGCAGCCGGTGGCCTCGCCGCCGGTCACGCCCGCGATGGACTGCACGCCCGCTTCGTCGCAGATCGCGCAGTCCTCCGGGTCGAGCGTGTAGTCCTTGCCGTTCAGCGCCCGCATCGTTTCTCCGGCGCCGCGCCGCAGGGTCAGCACGTTGCCCTTCAGCTTGCCAATGTCGAACACATGCAACGGCCGTCCGAGGTCGAACGTGAAGAAATTCGTCACATCGACCAGCGCGTTGATCGGCCGCAGCCCGATCGAACTCAGCCGGTCCTGCAACCACTTCGGACTGGGCGAATTGCGCACGCGCTGGATGGTGCGGCCGATGATCCAGGGGCAGGCTTCGGGGAAGTCGATCTTCCAGCGCGGGCCGCCATCGACCACGGCGGGGATTTTTCGTGGCTGGAACGGCTTCAGCGTGCCGATTCCCGCCGCCGCCAGATCGCGGGCCACGCCACGGACGCTGAAACAATCGCCGCGGTTGGGGGTGACGCTGATGTCGATCACCGGATCGTCGAGGCCCGCGTGGGTGGCGTAAGCCATGCCCACGGGTGCGTCGGGGGCCAGTTCGACGATACCCGCGTGATCGTCGCCCAGTCCCATCTCGCGGGCGGACAACAACATGCCCGCGCTTTGGATGCCGCGGATTTCACCCACTTTCAACGTGACGCCGGTGCCGGGGATGAGGCTGCCGGGGGCGGCGAACACCGTCTTCATGCCGGTGCGCGCGTTGGGCGCGCCGCAAACAACCGAGACGATGCCCGTGCCCGTGTCCACGGTGCAGACTCGCAGCCGGTCGGCGTTGGGGTGGGACGCGGCCTCGATCACATGGGCGACGCGGAAGGCGGTCAGGGCGGCGCCGCGGTTTTCCACGCCCTCCAGTTCCAGGCCGATTTTGGTTAGTGTATCCGTGATGGTTTCGAGGGGGGCGTCTGTTTCGAGGTGAGTTTTCAGCCAGGACAGGGTGAATTTCATGGTTCAAACCCCCTCATGCAGCATGGTGGGCGCCAGCGGACTGAACCCATGGTGACGCAACCAGCGCAGATCGGACTCGTAGAACGGCCGCAAATCGGACATGCCATGCTTGAGCATCGTCACCCGCTCCACCCCCATGCCCCAGGCGAAGCCGGACCATTCCCGCGGATCAATGCCGCAATTGGCCAGCACCCGCGGATGCACCATCCCGGAGCCCAGGATTTCCAGCCAGTCGCCGCCCTTCCCCAGTTCCCCGGTGCGGCGGTTCCAGCCAATGTCCACCTCCATCGAAGGCTCGGTGAACGGGAAATAACTGGACCGGAACCGCACCGGCAGATCGGAAATGGCGAAGAACGTCCGCAGGAAATCGATCAAACACCCCTTCAGATGCCCAAGGTTCAGCCCCCGGTCGATGATCAGTCCCTCGCACTGATGAAACATCGGCGAATGCGTGGCGTCATGATCGGCGCGATACGTGCGCCCAATGACGATCGCCCGGATCGGCGGTTCCTGCGTCAGCATCGTGCGGATTTGCACCGGCGAGGTATGCGTCCGCAGCACCGGCGGCGGCCTGTCCGCGGAGGCCGGAAGATAAAACGTGTCATGATCCGCCCGCGCCGGATGATGCGCCGGAATGTTCAACGCGCCGAAATTGAACCAGTCGCTCTCGACATCCGGCCCCTCCGCCAAAGTGCAGCCCATGGCGCCGAAGATCGCGGCGATTTCCTCCATGGTGCGGGC
>JAYVCG010000269.1:0-2933 GCA_043750075.1 Acetobacteraceae bacterium
CTGCACCGTCTGCCACAACAACGTGGCGTACACGTCAATGCGATAGAACCAATACGCGATGGATTGCGGCTGTTTCACCCCGCCCAGTACATGATCCCACGTCAGCACGGCGATGGGCGGCGCCCCCCGTGTCGGCTGGATCGTGAACAACTTCCCAAAATACTCCCCAATCCTGGGTATTCCGGCCATGATCCGCGCGGGAGAAAAATCGGTCCATGCCGCGGAGACGAGGCACAACAGCACGAGGATCGCGAAGATCAACGCGCTCTCCATGCGCCGCGCCCGCCGTAGCGCGCCGAAGCGTTGGTGGAACAGATGCCAGACCGGATCGGCGGTGGTCATGAATGCTTCGTTCTTCCCGTCGTGGCGCGGTTCAACCAGACCGGCACACTGCCGTGATGGATGGCCCGGTCAAGCCGGGCCGGGGCCCCTGGCCTCTCCACGAGAAACAATGGCCGGGTTCCAAGGTCTGGCGCCGTCATGCGAAGCATGCCCAGGGCATGACGCGGGTGGTCCAGGAGGGCAGCGCCCTTCTGGGGCCGCGGCCCGTTTCCTGGCCCATGGGGCAGTCCGTCAAAAACCCTGTCAGGACCGGCCGCCGCGGCGTTCCGCCTCCCGCAGTTCGATGATGTCCTTGTAAAGTTCCATCGTCGCGGGGGCGTAACCAACACCCGTGCCTTGCTCGATCGCCTGATACACGTCCGGATGCGATTTTGGCAGGTCGAGCATGAATTCCGTCAGCGCCTGTTTCAGGCTGGCGGGCAAGGCGGAGCGGACAGCCCAGGGACCGTTGGGGATTTTGCCGGATTGCCAGATGATGCGGACATCGGACATTTTCAGCATGTTCTTTTCGACCATGGAACGCAGATTGCCGCGGCTGTAGCCCTCGGCGATGTCGCCCTGGCCGGAAGTCCAGGTCACGCAGGCATCGTATTGTTTGTTGAGCATGGCGACCACGCCCTGTTCATGCCCGCCTGAGAACCCGACGCGGGAGAAATACTTTCCCTCGCCCAGATCAATCCCCTTGGCCTTCAGTGTCGCGCTCGGGATCAGATAGCCGGAGGTGGAGTTCGGATCGGCGAAGGCGAGCGAATGTCCCTTCATTTGCTCGATCGAGGTAATGCCAGAGTCTTTGCGCACCACCATCACCGAATAATAAAAGGTCGAGCCATCCTTTTCCTGGGGCACAACGACCGGCTCGACGCAGTGGCAGTCGAGCCAGGTGCCCGCGAAACCGGAGGCGCCGAAACCCGCCGCGTCCAACTGCCCGGCGGCCATGCCCTGCATCACACCAGCATAGTCGGCCGAGGGAAACAATTTGACCGGGATGCCGAACCGCGCCTCCAGGAGTTTCTGGAACCCATCATGGCGTTTCAGCCGGTCGGCGGAATTCTCGCCGCCCATAAGCCCGATGCGCAATTCCTTGACCGTGGCTTTCCAGTCCTGTGCCTGGGCGGATGGGGCAAAACCTGGCGCGAAAATGGCGGTGAGCGTCATCCCGGCGAATGTACGGCGAAGCATGATGATATCCTCTTTTTTGTCGTGAACTACGTGCGCGCCATGGCCGGCCGCGCGGCAGCGGGAACGGCCATGATGGATGGAGAGGCGGGAGGCAGAGGGGCGGGAGGCAGGCTGGTCGATGTGATGCGTTCATCCAGGCCGCCGCCCGGCGCGGCGCCATAGATGTCGCGCAGGACCGGAGCGGTCAGAGCCTCGGGCGGGCCGTCGAACACGATCCGGCCCGCCGCCATGCCGATGACGCGGCCGCAATACGCGCGGGCCGTGTCCAGCGTGTGCAGATTGCACAGCACGGTGATGCCATCGCGCCGGTTGATGTCGGCCAGCGCGTCCATCACCACTTTGGCGTTCATCGGATCGAGCGAGGCGATGGGCTCGTCGGCCAGGATGATCCGGGGTTTTTGCATCAGCGCCCGCGCGATGGCGACACGCTGCTGCTGTCCACCCGACAGAGCGTCCGCCCGGTGCATCGCGTGTTCCAGCAGACCCAGACGGTCCAGGGCGTGGATCGCGTCCACGCGCTCCTGTTCCGTGAACAGTTTCAGCAACATGCGCGGCGTGCTGACCTCGTGCAGCCGTCCGCACAGCACGTTGGTGAGCACGTCCAGGCGGTTCACCAGATTGAACTGCTGGAAGATCATCGCGGTCCGTGCCCGCCATCGCCGCAGCGTGGCGCCGCGCAGGGCGGTGATGTCGATGCCGTCCGCGTGGATCGTGCCCGCGCTTGGCTCGATCAGCCGGTTGATCAGGCGCAGCAAGGTGGATTTCCCGGCGCCGGAGCGGCCGATGATGCCGATCATTTCACCGTGGTTGATGCGCAAAGTGACGCTGGCCACGGCCATGGTCGCGCCAAAGCGGCGGCTGAGATGCATGAGTTCCAGCACGGGCGGCCTGTCTTCTGTTTCGGTGACGCCGTCAGGCGGCCTCACACGGAAGCCGCCGCCGCGACCGGCGCGGCGTCCAGAAAGAATTAGCAGGGGGCCTGGCGGGCTGGTGTGACAGTTCGGTGATTCAGGGCACCGCGACTCACGCGCCCTGCTTCACACGCCGGTCAACGCATGGGGGCCTGTCGTGGCGCCCGCGGCGGCTGGCGCGGCCTACCGGCGGTTGGACCGCCGTTCCAGTTCGCGCAATTCGATCATGTCCTTATACGTATCGAGCGTCGCGTTCTGATAGCCGGTGCCCGCTCCCTGCTCGACCGAATCGTAAATGTCCTTGTGTGACACTGGCAGGTCCAGCATGAATTCCCGGAACGCCTGCTTCAGTTCCGCGGGCAGGGATGCACGCACGGTCCACGGGCCGTTGGGCACCTTGGCGGAGCGCCAGATGATGCTGATGTCCGCCATCTTCAGCATCCCCTTGTCCACCATCACCCGCGGCACGCCCCGCGTGAAGCCCGAGGCTTCCTCGCCCAG
>JAYVCG010000270.1:0-3186 GCA_043750075.1 Acetobacteraceae bacterium
GCCCAGTGATCAGTCACGGCCCGGCCTGCAATTCAGTTGGTACGGGTTCGGGATGCTGGCCCTGGCGGTGGCGGCGTTGCAGATGGTGCTGGACCGGGGCCAGATGATGGACTGGTTCACCTCGCGCCAGATCATCGCGCTGGCGGTGATCGCGGGCCTCGCGTTCTATCTGTTCGTCGTCCACATGTTCATGTCCGACAAGCCGTTCCTGCCCACGGCGCTGTTCCGGGACCGCAACTACGCCTCCGCCATCATCATGATCTTCTGCGTCTCGGCGATCATGCAGGCCACCAGCGCGCTGCTGGCGCCCTATCTGCAAAAGCTCGCGGGCCTCGCGGCCCAGGACGCGGGCTGGGCTTTGGCGCCGCGCGGCATCGGCACGATGTTCTCGATGTTCCTGGCCAGCCGTCTGGGCATGCGCTTCGACCAGCGCAAGATCATGGCCATCGGCCTGCTCATCCTTGGTGCCGTGCTGTACGACATGAGCACCTGGACCCCCGCCGTCGCGGGCACCCGGATGATGGTGGTGCTGATGCTGCAAGGCCTGTCGGTCGGCCTCGTGTTCAACCCGATGACGGTGATGGCCTACACCACCCTGGCCCCCCAGTACCGCGGCGAGGCCACCGCCGTGCAGTCCCTGTCGCGCAACATCGGCTCGGCGATCGGCATCTCGGTGATGTCCTTCACCCTGACGCGGGGGTTCCAGACCAACCACGCCTCGATCTCCGCCGCCATCACCCCGTTCGGCCGGTTGCTCCAGGGCGGCGATTCCACATCGTTGCTGCTGGATCCCACCACCCGCCGCGGCGCCGTGCTGCTGGATCAGATGGTCACCTATCAGGCGCAGATCATCGCCTATAACAACGATTTCCGCCTGATGATGCTGGTGGTCGTGCCGCCGCTGCTGCTGCTGTTCCTGATGCGCCGCCACGCGCGCCCGGATCAGCGGAGGGCCTGAGTGTCCCCCCGCCAGGTGCCTTGCCGGATGAAGAAAAGGCAAGAGTTCTCACCAAAGAGGACACGGAGATGCACGGAGATTTGTCTTGTTTCGCGGGGACAACGCACAGGCCTGAACCAGGGTCGCACGGAATGACAATATTCCCTTCTCCGTGCGCCTCCGTGGTTCTCCGTGTCCTACCATGTAAATGGAAGCGGTCGTTCGCTCAAAACCGTGGAAAACCGCCATTTTCTCCCCATGGGGGTGCGGCCCGTGTGGCTGCTGGCGAACTCCGTGGTGAAAGCCTTTCGCGGTCTCGCGACCCGTTCCAGCGCGGCCCGGATGGACTCGCGCGTGTTCCCTTCCCGCTCCCGGACGCACGGTGAGCGCGATGTCCGAAACCGCCATCATCCCCCACCGCCGCCTGATAACCGCCTGCGTCATGCTGGCGATGTTCATTCAGACGCTGGATTCCACCGTCTGCATCGTGGCGTTGCCGTACATGCAGGGCAGCCTGTCCGCCAGCGCCGAGGAAATCTCGTGGGTTTTGACCTCCTACGTCATCGCGGCGGCGATCATGACCGCGCCGGTGGGCTGGATGGCGCAACGCTTCGGCCGCAAGAAGCTGTTCCTGATCTGTCTGGGCGGGTTTCTGGTGATGTCGATGCTCAGCGGCGCCTCGCGCACGCTGGAGCAACTGATCGCCTGCCGCCTGTTACAGGGCATGTTCGGGGCCGCGCTGGCGCCCTTGTGTCAGGCCACGATGCTCGACATCTATCCGTTTAAGCAACGAGCCCAGGCGATGGCGATTTTCGCGATGGGGATCACGATGGGGCCGGTGATGGGGCCCACGCTGGGGGGGTATCTGACGGATGCCCATAACTGGCGCTGGGTGTTTTATGTGAATTTGGGCCCCGGTTTACTGGCGTTCGCGGGCGCGGCCATTTTCCTGCCCAGGGTGCCGCCGAAATCCACGCTGAGGTTCAGTTGGTATGGTTTCACCATGCTTGGCCTCGCCGCCGCCGCGTTTCAGATGATGCTGGACCGGGGCCAGAAGCAGGACTGGTTCACCTCCACCGAGATCGTGATCGAGGCGACGGTCGCCGGTCTGTGCTTTTATCTGTTCGTCGTTCACATGTTCATGGCGGACAAGCCGTTCCTGCCGCCGGCGCTGTTCCGGGACCGGAATTTCTTCTCTGGCATCATCATGGTGTCGTGCGTGTCGTCGATGATGCTGGCGACGGCCTCGCTGATGGCGCCGTTCCTGCAACAACTGGCGCATTATCCGGTGCTCGATTCCGGCATGGCGATGGCTCCGCGCGGCCTTGGCACCATGGTCGCCATGTTCGTCGCCAGTTTTCTGGGCTCCCGCCTGGACCAGCGCAAGATCATGGCCGCGGGTCTTTTGTCGCTTGGCGGGGCGATGCTGGTCATGAGCACCTGGACCCCGGACGTGACCAAGACCGAGATGATGATCGTGCTGTTCACGCAAGGGTTTTCCATCGGCCTCGTGTTCAACCCGATGACGGTGATGGCCTACACCACCCTGGCCCCGTATTTGCGCCCCGAGGCGACGGCGATGCAGTCCCTGGCCCGCAATCTGGGCTCGGCGATCGGAATTTCCGTCACCACCTTCACCCTGACGCGGAGCACGCAGACCACCCACGCGGACATCGCGGCGGGCATCACTCCGTTCCGCCGTGTGCTGCCCGGCGGCGATCAGATCGCGCATGTTCTGGACCCCGCCACCCGGCATGGCGCGGCGCTGCTGGACCAGATGGTGACGTATCAGGCGAAGGTGATCGCCTACAATAACGATTTCCGCATGATGGCGCTGACGGTGATCCCGCCGCTGATCCTGCTGCTGTTCATGCGCCGGGCGGCGAAAACAGGGTGAAAGGAAGGGGTGGATGACGGCGAAGGCCGTAAGCGGATCACCCCCTGACAGTGAGCAGCAACAGCGCCAGAACGTCCGCCTTTTCATCGGGCGGGACCTGATCGAAGGCGGTCATCGCGGCATCAGCGGCCTCGATCAGTTCCGCTTAATCCGACAACACGAACCTGACGGAGGGATGGTAATCAGCCAGATGCCGTGCTTCCTGTAAAAGAGAAAAAGCACTGACAAAGTCCCGCATGTCCTGGCTGACGGTAGTGGCCCACGTCATTTAAAATGATGGTTTCTCGTGATTTTCTGATACGCTCATTCCCTCTTACCGGGAAGCGAGACATGTCAAAGGTCGGGCGCACGA
>JAYVCG010000271.1:0-4937 GCA_043750075.1 Acetobacteraceae bacterium
GGCGGTGAAGGTCGTGCTGTCGGCGGGTTCGGATGTGGGGACGATGGTGTTCGACGAGGTGGATTCCGGCATTGGCGGCGCGACCGCCGCCTCGGTCGGGGAACGGCTGGCACGGGTGGCGGAGACAGTGCAGGTGCTGGTGGTGACGCACAGTCCGCAGGTGGCGGCACGCGGCTTCGCGCATCTGCGGGTGTCGAAAGCGGTGAAGGACGCGCGGACCGCGACCACGGTGGAACCTTTGGACCCGTGGGAGCGGCGGGAGGAAATCGCCCGGATGCTCGCTGGTGAAACCATCACCGAGGCGGCCCGCGCGGCGGCGGAGGATTTACTGGGCGGGGCGGGATAAGAGGTATCGGCCTGACAATCCCACCGCCCGTCCATCCTTCATCGGTGTTCATCATCTTCAAAAAATGTGTCTCTCCCCGCACGGACGCTGAGAACACCGGGCACTGGCCGCCTCACCCGGCATCCCTGGCCAGAACGGCGATGATGCGGTTTGATGAGGAAAGCCTCGCGAGGAAGGAAACACCCCATGGCATTTCGCGCACAGCACTCCGAAATGGTGACGTTCCCCGGCCACAATGGCGACAGGGGTGAGGCCTGTCACGCCCGTCCCGCGGGCGCGGGTCCGTTTGGCGGCATCGTGGTCATTCATCATTTCCCTGGCTGGGACGAATGGACCTGCGAGGTCGCGCGCAAGTTCGCGCATCATGGTTTCGCCGCCATCGCGCCAAGCCTGTATTTCCGCATGGGCGACGGCGCGGATGAGGCGATCGTCGCCCGTGCCCGCGCCGAGGGCGGGATGCCCGACGAACAGGTTGTTGGCGATGTCAAAGGCGCCGCCGCGTTCCTGCGCTCGCAAAGCCAGTCAAACGGCAAGGTGGGCGTGATCGGGTTCTGTTCGGGCGGGCGGCATGCGTATTTGTCCGCGTGCCGGTTGCCGGAACTGAATGCGCTGGTCGATTGCTGGGGCGGTAACGTGGTGGTGAGTGACCCCGCGCGCCTGACCGCGCGCCAGCCGGTGGCGCCGGTCGATCTGACGGCGGGGATCAGTTGCCCGGTGCTCGGGTTGTTTGGCGATCAGGACACGAACCCCTCGCCGGACGATGTGAACAAGACCGAGGACGCGTTGAAGAAAACGGGCAAAACGTATGAGTTTCATCGTTACCCCGACGCGGGCCATGCGTTCTTCGCCGCCTACCGGCCGCAATACCGGGTTGGTCCGGCGATTGACGGGTGGGCGAAGGTGATGGCGTTCTTCGAGAAGCATCTGGGCATGGGCTGACACGATCGTTTCGCCGTCATGCCCAGGATCGTCCTGGTCATGACGGTGAAGCAACAATAGGTCAACGCGAGAAGAAGATGGTCAGGACCATCCCAGGATCAGCAAGACATCAGCCGCCGAACCCCTGATCCCAGGGCTCGGGCAACATGCGATACCCGTCGCCATCGCGGACCAGACGCGCGAAACCGGGGAAATGCACATGCATCCCGGCGATCAACTGGCGGTCGGTGGCCACCATGTCGAAGGTGCGCCCGCGGGTGGCGGCGGCCTGATGCGGATCGGTATCGAATTCGATCGTGACCTCGGGGCGCGGCACCTGGATTTCCGGCACGTGGATGATGTCGCCCCAGATCAGCAACGACTCCTTGCCGGAGCTGACCATATAGCCGCTGTGACCCGGCGTGTGGCCGTGCAACAGCACGGAACTGACGCCCGGAAACACCTCCTCGGCTTTGGCGAAAGTGCGGGTGACGTTGTGATAAGGCGCGATCTGCTCCCGCGCGCACTGGAAATACATTTTCCGCGCGCGTTCGCTGACGCGGCTCATGGCGCCATCATCGTTCCAGTGCTTCGGTTCATTCTCATGCACCACCAGTTCGGCGTTGGGGAAAAACTTCTTGCCGGTTTTCGGATCGGTGAGGCCGGCGGAATGATCCGGATGCATATGGGTCAGCAGCACCGTGTCGATGTCGGCGGGATCGACTCCGGCGGCTTTCAGGTTCTGTTGCAACTTGCCCGCGGTGGGCAGCAGATAATCGCCCGATCCTGTCTCGACCAGTGCCAGCCGTCCCGCGGCATGAATCAGATAACAATTCACCGAGGTCCGCCGTCCTGGCCGGAACTGCGCGTCCAGCAGACCTTGCGCGTCATCGCGGGTGATGTTTTGCAACACCTCCAGCGTGCCGTCCAGATAGCCGTCAGACAAGGCGGTGACGACGATGTCGCCGATGCGGCGATGATAGAAACCGGGGATTTGCCCGGTGGGAATCTGGATCATGATGGTCGCTCCTTCAGTTGGCCGGTGTGCGTCGAACGGATCGCGTTTCCCTTGGCATGGGTCAGTAACGAAAATCAATCACGCCGCGTGTTCCCTGGCCTGGAGCGCCGCGATTTCCGCGTCCGAGTACCCGAGTTCCGCCAGCACCGCTTCCGTGTCGGCGCCCAGAGCGCGCCCGCCATGCCTGATCGTGGCCGGTGTCACGGAGAACCGGGCGGCGGGCCGCGCCTGACGCAATGTTCCGGCATCAGGATGTTCCGTCTCCACGACGATGCCGTTCGCCTGGACCTGCGGATCGTGGATCATCGCTGAGCGCGTCAGCACCGGCGCGCACGGCACGCCTTCCGCCGCCAGCCGTTCCAGCCATTCCGCCGCCGGTCTGGTCAGCAGCACCTCCTGCGTCAGCATCAGCCGGTCGTTGATGTTCTTCCCGCGCAGCGCCGGGGTTTTGAAACGCGGGTCGTCCAGCCATTCCGGTTTGTGCAAGGCCCGTGTCAGCGCCTGCCATTCCTTGTTCGACTGCACGGCGGCGCTGATGTGATCCGTCGCGGTGGCGTAGATCAGGTCGATGAAACTCGCGGCTTCCTGTTGCGGGATGTCCTCACCGACAAAAGTCTGGCTGCCCATGTCGGAGGCCCACAGGAAAGCAATCACCGCGTCCAGCATCGACAGCCGCACATGCTGGCCCTGGCCCGTCCTTTCCCGCGCCAGCAGCGCCGCGGTGATCGCCTGCGAGGCCAGGATCGCGGTCATCTTGTCCGGCACGATTGTGCGCACCAGCCGCGGCCGTTCCGTGTCCGAACCGGCCTGGATCGACGCCAGCCCCGACACGCCCTGGATCAGCGGATCGTAGACCGGCTTCCCCGCGTACGGCCCGGTTTCACCAAAACCGCTGATGGAGACATAGATCAGGTCCGGTTTCACCGCCCGCAGCGCGTCCTCGCTCAGTCCCATGCGGTCGGCGACGCCGGGGCGGAAATTCTGCACGAACACGTCGGCCGTGGCGACGAGGCGTTTCAACGCTTCCTTCGCCGCCGGATCGCGCAAATCCAGCGCCACCGCGCGTTTGTTACGGTTGTTGTTCAAAAACGACGCCGAGAATCCGCCGCGCCGGTTATTGGCCGCGCGCGTGTGATCGCCGCCATCGGGGTTTTCGATTTTGATCACGTCGGCGCCCTGATCCGCCAGGATCATCGTGGCCAGCGGCCCCGAGATCATGGAGGTCAGATCGACGACGCGATAACCATGCAATGGACCTGGCATGAAACACTCCGGGGTAAGAAGCGCCAATCATACGGCACTGTCCCGCGCGGGCAAACCATGAGGCACCGGCGGCGCCCGGTCTCCGGGCATCTGTGTTCATCTGTGGTTCCATTTTACTTGCTTCAGATGAAACCATCCTGTTCCGGCCAAGGCAATGGAATCACAGATGCGACCGTGCCGTGGACCCTTTCCGGGGACAGGCCGCCGTCTCAGCCTGAAGCCCGTGAACCCAGCCCCCCCGCGCCCGCCAGCGCCGCCGCCGTCCCCGTCCCCAGCCTGGGTGCCGCGCTTCGGATCAGGGGCCGCACGCCATCGAACGACAAGGCCGAGCCGGTCAGTTTGTAATCCTCCCCCGGCACGTCCTGTAAAATGCCCAGGGCGCGGGACTGGGGTTCGTTCAAGGCTTCGGGCAACGTGTTGATGGGCGCGGCGGGGACGCCTGCTTCTTTCAGCCGCGCGATCCAGGCGGCACGCGGTTCGGTGCGGAGAATTTCGCTCATCAACACGGTCAGCGTGGTTTTGTGGCTCAGGCGGGCGCGGTTGGTGGCGAAACGTTCGTCCGTGCTCCATTCCGGTTTGCCAAGGGCCTGGGCCAGTTTGGCGAACAGCCGGTCGTTGCCGCAGCAGATGATGAACGGGCCATCCTTGGCGTCGAACGCCTCATAGGGCACCAGCGCGGGATGGCCCGAGCGGTGCTTTGGCGGCATCTGCCCCTCGTTGACCCAGGCGTCGCCGCGTTGCGCGGCCCAGACGAGGGCGGTTTCCAGCAGGGAGGCGGTGACGATCGTGCCACGTCCGGTCTGTTCACGGCGGCGCAGCGCGGCCAGCGCGCCGATGACGATCCACATGCCGGTGCCCTGGTCGCACACCGCGACGCCCAGGCGCATGGGCGGGTCGTCCGGGCCGCCATTGCAACTGGACAGGCCGCTGTAGGCCTGGATCAGCGGCTCGTAGCCAGGCCGGTCCTTCATCGGGCCGATATGGCCGAAGGCGGAGATCGCGCAATAGATCAGGCGCGGATGCCGTCCGGTCAGCGCGGGACCGTCGATGCCAAGCGCCTCGGCGGCGCCGGGCCGCAGATTGTGGATCAGGATGTCGGCGCTCGCCGCCAGTTTTTCAAAATCCGCTTTGCCGGCCGCGCTTTTCAGGTCGAGCGCCACGGAGGATTTGTTGCGGTTGACCATGTGGAAGGTCAGCGCGTCGCCGTGGCGGAAATCCGGCCCCATGCGGCGCGCGTCGTCGCCGCCCTCGACGCGCTCGATCTTCAGCACCTCGGCGCCGAGATCGCCGAGTATGGCGCCCGCGAACGGGGCGGATAACACCTGGCCGAGTTCCAGGACGCGGATGCCTTCAAGCATGGGTTTCCTCCAATATATCGCGTGGGATTTTCAC
>JAYVCG010000272.1:0-6779 GCA_043750075.1 Acetobacteraceae bacterium
GTCTTCCAGAAGCCGCGGTCATGCAGATGGGGATCATCCAGCAGCGCCTCCGGCGGGCGCACCGCGCCCCAGGTGAAGCCGCGTTCCTGACCGGCGCGATAGACTTCCTCCGCCGGCAGGCTGGCGATGAACGCCGCGAGCAGACCGTCGATGATGTGGGAAGCGCTGGCCGCGATGACCGCCGGATCCTGGTATTTGGGGTCTTTCAGATCGCCCGCCATGCCATGCGCGTCCATCAGTTCCGCCAGATTTTTCACATTGCGCGGCGTGAGCCCGCCCGAGATCAGCGCCGTGACGTAATTCCCGTCTTTGGCGCGAAACTGGGTACGGGGCGTGGGAGCGGGGGCATGATGGCGGCCGGTCTGACGCAGTAACGTCTCACCCCGGTAGATGTGGCTGGCGACCGCCGATTCGGTGGTGAGGGCACAGGCCTCATGGATCGATGCGTCGATGAACTGCCCCTGCCCGGACACCGTGCGGAACACCAGGGCGGCCATGATCGCCATGGCGGCGTAATGACCGCCCATGTGCCAGGCATTGCCGCCGCCAGGCGCGATGGGCGGCGCGTTGGGCACGTCCGCCTCGTCATACCCGCAGGACGCCATTTGCCCGCCCGCCGCCATGTGGAGCAGATCGCTGGACACATGATCACGCCAGGGCCCCGTCTGCCCGAACGGTGTCAGCGCGCACAGAATAAGCCCAGGGTTTCCGGCGCGAAGGGAGTCGTGATCGAGACCGAGAGAGGTCAGGAAGCCTGGCCGGAAGGTTTCCAGGATGACATCCGCCTCCGCCGCCAGACGCCGGAAAATCCTGTTGCCATCGGTGGTTTTCAGATCGAGCGTGATGCCGCGCTTGGAGGTGTTGTAATACCAGAACGACAGGCTCCGTTCCGGGTGAGGAATGTCGTCGAGGAACGGGCCCACATGGCGGCATGGTTCACCGCCAGGGGGTTCGATCTTGACCACGTCGGCGCCAAGGTCGCCAAGCAGCTTACCGCAAAACTGTCCCTTTTCGTCCGCCAGTTCCAGAACCCTCAATCCCGCGAACGGCCCCTGGGCTTTGGTCATTGGAGCATTTCCTCCATGTAGGGGAAGCGCGGCCGTTGGGGTGGCCAGAACGTGCCATCGGCGAAACCGGCGCGGAGGTCTTCGTGGCTGTAGCCCAGAAGACCCTCGACGATCTCGCGGGTGTGCTGACCGATCAGGGGGCTTGGCAGATGGTTGAAGGCCGGGGTTTCCGACATTTTGAACGGGGCGTTCTGCACCTCGCGCGTGCCAAGCGCCGGGTGTTCCATTGGCAGATACATGTCCCGGTGGCGCAACTGGGGGTCATGTTCCACCCGGTCGGCGGCGCTTTGCACGGGGAGGGCGCGCACACCGGCGGCCTGGCAACGTTCCGTCAGTGCGTATTTTTCCAGTGTCATGCTCCAGGATTCAATGTGCGCGTCCAGTTCTTCCTGGTGTTCCAGGCGTCCGGCCATCGTGGCGAATTTTGGGGAAATCGCCCACGGTGGCATGCCCATGACATGGATCAACTGGCGCCATTCCTCGTCGGAATGGCAGACAATCACACACCAGTCGTTGTAGCCGCCGGGATGCGTGCGGTAGGCATTATGCGGCGCCACCGTTGGTCCGCGGTAATTGTTGACCAGGGGCGTGCCGGGCCAGTGCGCGCGGTTGCCCGGCGGAAAGCCCGCGCGCCGCGATCCGCGCCCGTTCACCGTGAAGTCCAGCAGCGCCGGACCGTTGAGAGGAACGCTCGACACCATCTGCGACTGATCGATATGCTGGCCTTTCCCTGTTTTGTCGCGGTGGTAAAGGCCGGTGAGCGCACACATCGCTCCGTACAGGCCGCCGGTATCGTCCATGTACGACCAGCCCCAGCCCGCGGGCGGCGCGTCCGGCAGTCCGGACAGATGGGTCAGGCCTGAAACCGCCTGCGCCACGGGACCGAACGTGGTATAATGATGATCGCGGCCGGTGTGGCCGTAACCCGACATGGAGACATAGACGATGTCCGGCTTGACCGCGCATAACTGTTCATATCCGAGACCCCATTTCTGAAGCACGCGCGAGCTGAAATTCTCGATCACGATGTCGGAGACGGCGATCAGCCGTTTCACGATTTCCAGTCCCCTGGGGCTGCGCACATTCAGACTGAGGCTTTTCTTGTTGACGTTGGTGTCGTTGAAGTTTCCTGATGTGTTCAAGGTGACATCGAGACCCTGGGGCGTGGTGGAACTCGGCAGGCGCCCGCGTTCGGTTTCCGGCCATTCAATTTTGATGATTTCCGCACCGAGCGCGCCCAGCCAGCGGGTAGCCCAGGGACCGGCGCGGACCCAACTGAAGTCCACGACGCGGATGTTTTCCAGGGCGCGGGGGTGAGGCATGGCGTTTTTCTTCCGTTTCGTTCGCGCGTTTAGCCGGAGATATGCGGACTCAGGATGAGGGTGGAATGATAATTCAGGATGCCGCCGTTGCCGCTCACCAGCACGTAATCGTTGCGTGGCACCTGGCGCGCGCCGCCCTGGCCGCGGGCTTGCACGACGGCTTCGGACAATGGGGTGAAGGCCCACATGTAAAAGCCTGAAAGCTGGCCGCCCCCGGTGTTGGTCGGCAGCGCGCCGCCTGGGCCGAGTTTGCCGTCGGCGATGAACGGGCCGCCCTCGCCTTTCGCGCAAAATCCGTAATCCTCCAGCGTCACCAGCACGGTGTAGGTGTAGCAATCGTAAAGCTGGCAGGTGCCGATGTCGTCGCGGGTGATGCCGGCCATGCGGAACGCCATCTCACCTGATTGTTTCGCGCCGGTCTCGACGGCGGGATGACGGGCGGTGCTCAGATTGTCGCCGGGGGCGCATTGCGCGTAACCGAGCACGTTGACGGGGGGTTGTTTCAGGTCGCGCGCCCGTTCCGCTGACGTGACGATCAGGGCGACGGCGCCGTTCGATACGAGGCAGCAATCGAACAGCCGCAGCGGCTCGGCGATCCAGCGGGAGTTGTGGTGGTCTTCCATTGTCATGGGTGTTTTCATTTGAGCCCAGGGATTCATTTGGGCCCAGGCGCGCTGGCCGACGGCGATGGCGCCGAAATGATCTTCGGTGGTGCCGTAGAGATGCATGTGCCGCCGCGCCGCCATGGCGTAGGCGGGATTGGCGCCGAAATCACCGTAGGCGGCGCGCAGTCCGGTCATGCCGGTGAGCGGGAAACGATGCGGCCCGGCATAGGACTGGCCTGCTCCGCGTGAGGGGGTCAGCGGCGCGTCGGCGTAGACCAGCACGACGGTTTTCACGAGGCCCTCGCGGATCGCCATGCAGGCATATTGCATCATGCTGCCGGCGGTGGAGCCGTAGGCGCTCATGACGTTCACGAGGGTCAGATTTTCGAAGCCGAGCACCATTTGCGAGCGGACATCCATGTCGCCGGGGATGTTGGCGTTGATCAGCAATCCATCGACATCGTTTTTCGTGAGGCCCGCGTCGTCGAGCGCCAGCGCGATGGCCTCGGCGGCGAAATCGACGGCGCGGCGGCCGTAGATCCTGCCCATCGGGGTGACGCCGAGGCCAACGATCGCGCCTTTTGGCTGGTTCGCCATGGTTTTTCTCCCGTTCAGGCGGCGATGGGACGGAATTTCGGGATGCTGACGTTTTCGCCCGCTTCCTCGAACACCGCCTGAAGTTTCATGCCTGGGATCAGGGCGTTGTTATCGATTCCCACGACATTTGATATCATCCGCACGCCTTCTTCAAGATCGATTTGCGCGACGTTGTAGGGCACGGCGGAGGCGAATCCTGGGTTCATGATCTGATGCATGATGGTGAACGTGTAAAGGCTGCCGCGGCCGCTGGCCTGGCGCCATGTGAGTTTGGCGGCGAAACAATGCGGGCAGCGTTCACGCACCGGGAAACTCCACGCATCGCATCCGGCGCAGTGTTGCAGCATCAGTTTGCCTTCGCGGGCGCCCTGGAAGAATGGGGCGCTCATCTCGTCCGGGATGGGGGCTGGCCTGGCCGGGGGCTGGGACATGGGCGTTTTCTCCTCGCCGGAAAGCGTAGCGGCGGGGATTGGATGTGACAACTTTTCAAGCCCAGGGCGCTGCCCCGCGCATACCTGGGCATGCTTCGCGTGACGGGCCGGGGCCCCGGACCTCATCCACGGATTCTCCATGGATGGGTTCCAGGGCAGCGCCCTGGTTGGCCCCTGCCGCCGCATCGGCTACAGGTTGTCATCCGTCCCGCCCGCGAAAAGGAACCACCGCGATGCCCGAAGCGAAACTCGCCCCCAATCTGCCGCAATGGATGCGGGACCATGTGGCACAATACCTGTCGAGCGGCGGCACCGACGGCCATATGTACACCATCGTCCGGCCTGGCGTGCCGGAACTGTCAGTGCCCTCCCTGCTGCTGACCACGACCGGACGCAAATCGGGGGAAAAATACCTGTTTCCGCTGTTCTACGGCCGCGCGGGCGAAAGTTATTTCGTCATCGCCTCAAAAGGCGGCGCACCAGAGCATCCAGGCTGGTACCGTAACATACTGGGCGACCCGGCGGTGGACATCCAGGTGGGCACTCTGCGAACGCGGGCACGGGCACGCACCGCCACGGGCGGGGAACGGGAACGGCTGTGGAAACAGGCGGTGGAAATCTGGCCGCCCTTCGCCGAATATCAGCTCAAATCCGGCGGACGCGAAATTCCCGTGGTCGTGCTGGACCCCGTGGCCTGATCTGTTCCGCGAAGGACATCGCCCCCATGACCCACGATCTCGTGGCCGCCGCCGTGCGTCTGGCGCCCGCCGTGCGCGCGGCCCGCGACGAGGCGGAACGGCTGCGCCAGACCCCGCCCGCCCTCGCCGCCGCGATCACCGAAGCGGGCATCTACCAGATGTACCTGCCACGCTCGATGGGCGGGCCGGAAACGCCGCCGCTGACCGCCTTCCGCGTCGTCGAGGAACTGTCGAAGGCCGATGGATCGGTGGGCTGGTGCGCCATGATCGCCACCGCCCTGTCGATGAACACCGCCCGTCTGCCGGCCGCGGTGGGGCGGGAACTCGCGGGGACGCCCGCCGATTACCGCGGCGCCGGATCGGCGCGGCCCGGCGGACGGGTGTGGGAGGCTCCGGGCGGCTGGCGCGTCACGGGGCGCTGGAACTTCGCCAGCGGCATCCAGAACGCGCGCTGGCTGTATGCCACCTGCGTCCTGATGGACGGCGCCACGCCGCGCCTGAACGCCTCTGGCGCGCCAGTGCTGCGCGCGGTGTGGGTGCCGCGGGAATCGGTGACGATCGTGGATACATGGTCGGTGATGGGGATGCGCGGCACCGGCAGCCAGGATTTCACGGTGGACGATGTGATCGTGCCGGCGGCGTTCAGTTGCCTGTCCGACGACGCGCCAGTGGAGCAAGGACCTTTGTACAACCACCGCGCCTGGTATGTGCATCTCTGGACGCCTTCCGCCGCCAACGCCCTTGGCATCGCCCGCGGGGCGATCGACAGCCTGAGGGAAATCGCCGCCACCGAGGCTTCCACCCTGTCATCCAGTTTGTTACGCGACCGATCCATGGTGCAGGCCCGTATTGGTGAGGCCGAGGCCATCGTCAACGCCGCCCGCGCTTATGTGTTCGACACGGTGGGGCGGCTGTGGGACACGCTGTGCGCGGGGGAGACGCCCTCGGACCAGATGATCGCGCAGGCGCGTCTGGCGCTGGTGCACGCGATGCATGAGGCCGTGCGCGCGGTGGACAAGGTGTTTCACGCGGCGGGCACCAACGCGATTTACACGCGCCTGCCGCTGGAACGCGCGTTCCGGGATGTGCACGTCGCGGTGCAGCACGGGGCGGCGCTGCCGGTTTATTTCGAGTCGGCCGGAAAGGTGTTGCTCGGGCTGCGGCCGGGCGATCCTGGGTGGTGAGGGATCGGGAAGGAAAACGCCGTCATGCGGACACCGCTTGAATTCGGATGGTTCTTGCCCACGGCGGGCGATACCACTTGTTATGGTGACACGGACTGTTTCATTCCCCCCTCGGCGGCGCTGTTCGACCGGGTGATCCTGGCCGCCGAGGACGCGGGGTTCGAGTATTTTCTCGTGCCCGTCTCCACGACATGCTGGGAGGCCTGGATCAGCAGCGCCATGGCGGTCGCGAAAACGAAACGGATCAAGGCGCTGGTCGCCGCGCGGCCCGGTTACGTCAGTCCGGTGCAACTGGCGAAGATGGGCGCCGCGTTCGACCAGTTGTCCGGCGGCCGCCTGTCCATGAACCTCATCGCCGGGCAAAGCGACGTGGAATCCTTGGCGGAGGGGATCACCCTGGCCAAGGAGGATCGTTACGCCTTGATGGATGAGGATGTTGCCATCATCAAGGCGCTGTGGACCGCGCGCGGGCCGGTGGATTTCGAGGGACGGTTTCATCGTTTGAAGGGCGCCCGTATCTCGCCTCAACCCTTCCAGCGTCCGCATCCGCGGTTTTATCTCGGCGGCGGCTCGGCGGAGGCCTGGGAGGTCTCGGCGAAACATTCCGACATTCATCTGTTCTGGGGCGACACGCCGGCGCGCATCGCCGCGAACATGACCACCATCCGGGCCATGGCGGCGCGGCATGGGCGGGCGGACAGCATCGGTTTCGGGATGCGATTGCAGATCCTCTGCCGCGAGACCGGGGCGGAAGCCTGGGACGCGGCGCACGAGCTGGTGCGCGATGTGACCGAGGCGCAAACCCGTTTCATCCGCACCCATTACGCCAGCTCCGCCGCCAACCAGCGCGTGCAGCAACTGGCGCGCGAGCACGG
>JAYVCG010000273.1:0-3472 GCA_043750075.1 Acetobacteraceae bacterium
ACCAGCAATTTGGGAAAAATCGTCGAGCACGGCAAACGCGCCGACGGCATCGTGCGCAGCATGCTGGAACATTCCCGTGGCGCATCGGGGGAGCGACGCCCGGTCGATCTCAACACGCTGGTCGAGGAAGCCCTGAACCTCGCCTACCACGGAGCGCGCGCCCAGGATCAGAGTTTTAACATTACGCTGGAGCGGAATTTCGGCGCGAACATCGCCCCAATCGAGCTGAACCCTCAGGACATCACTCGCGTCTGCCTGAACCTGATTGGCAACGGTTTCTATGCCGCGCGGAAACGGCAGGCCGCTGAGGGCGTAGCGTTCGACCCTAGGCTGAGGGTCACGACGCACGACCTCGGTCACGCGGTAGAAATCCGCGTGTGGGACAATGGCACCGGCATCCCAGCCGACATCCAGGACAAGCTGTTCCAGCCGTTCTTTACCACGAAGCCGACCGGAGAAGGCACCGGGCTGGGGTTATCGATCACCTACGACGTGGTGACGAAGCAGCATGGCGGGACCATCGCGGTCGAGAGCGAGATGGGCCAATACACCGAGTTCACGGTGACGATCCCGCGACAGATGGGGACGGATGGAGGATCCACGCCATGACTGTTCGGATGCTTGTGATCGATGACGAGCCGGATGGGGAAATTCTCTTCCGGCAAGAGTTCAGGCGGGAAGTGCGCCAGGGCCATTACAAGCTCGACTTCGCGTTGTCGGGCAAAGCGGCGCTGGAAACGCTGGATGGCAGCGGTGGTGAAGGAACTATTCTGTTGATTTGTGAGATCGGCGCGCGCGGCATCAGTGGTCTCGATCTGTTGAAAGCGGTTAAAGCGCGGTGGCGTGACCTGCCGGTGTTCATGATCTCGAAACATGACGATTGCGACACCGTGGCCAGGGCGATGGCGCTGGGCGCGGGTGGATACCTGGGCAAGCCGGTGGATTTCGCGAAATTGAAGCAGGACATGGCGGCGGTGATGACCGATGGGAGGGGGAACGGATGACCTCGCCAGATGACGACGTGCCGGCTGATCCTCAGAGCATCATTGCGGCGTTGCGCCAGCAGCTTGACGAACAGCGCACCGAACGCGACACCGCGCTGGCTGAGAAGGTCGCCTATGCCGAGAGGCTCATGATACGAGAGATGGAAAACAACGCCTTACTCGCACGCCAGACCGCCAGCGTGGAGGTGCTGAAAGTCATTTCCGCCTCCCCAGATAATACGCAACCGGTGTTCGAACTTATCGCCAGGCGAGCACGCGAGCTGTGTGGAGCGTCGCGAGCCAGCGTCACGGAGTATGACGGCAGGTTGCTCCACATGCGGGCGCGGGACGGCTACGACAAGACGACGGCAATGCTTGGCGACCATGATTGGCCCCGGCCCGCCGGGCCGGAAACAATACACGGGCGGGCCGTTCAGAAGGCCGGCGTCGTCCACGTTCACGACCTGAGTACCGACGATGCCTATGGTGAAAGATCCCAAGAGATCATGCGCCGGCTCGGCTCACGATCGATGTTAGGCGTGCCGCTGCTGCGCGACGGACGGGCAATCGGCGCGATCTCTCTTGGACGAAAGGAAACAGGTGGTTTCGACGTCGGCCAGATCGAACTTGTCCAATCCTTCGCGGCCCAGGCGGTGATAGCGATGGAGAATGCTCGGTTGCTTGGTGAGTTGCGACAGCTCACCGGAGATCTTCAGGAATCGCTCGAATATCAGACCGCAGCAGGGGAAGTGTTGAAACTCATCAGCCAATCCATGTTCAATCTTGAACCTCTGCTGATCAAGGTGGCGGAAACGGCGGCGCGGCTTTGCCTCGCGGATCGGGCTGCGATTTTCCGGCGCGAGGGGGATTTGTACGGACTGGCGGCCAATTTTGGGTTTCCCGAGGAATATGTCCGGCTGAACCGCAAAAACGGATTGTTTTCGCTTGGCACGTTTCCCAAAAATGTCTCGGGGCGCGCGGTGGTGGAACGAAGGCCGGTGCAGGTTGCGGACGCGACCGCCGTTCCTGGTTACGGCGGCGTGTTCGGGGAGCAACGAACCTCGCTCGGTGTGCCGCTGATGCGGGATGGGGAGCCGATTGGCACCATGATCCTGGCGCGTCACCATGTGGAACTGTTCACGGACCGGCAGATTGAGCTGGTGACCGCTTTCGCTGGCCAGGCGGTGATCGCGATTGAAAATACGCGACTGTTAACGGAGCAACAGGAGGCGCTGGAGCAGCAAATCGCAACCGCCGAAGTGTTGCAGGTGATCAACGCCTCGCCTGGCAATCTGGCACCGGTGTTCGATGCGATGTTGGAAAAGGGGATGCGGTTGTGCGGGGCAGCGTTCGGGATATTGTGGCGATACGACGGAGAGCAGCTGCATACGCTCGCGACCCTTGGCGTGCCCGCGGCCTACGCAGATCATATGGTCCGAAATGTAGTTACCCCCGGGACTGGCACCACCCTCTCCGAGGCGTTGGACACCGGGCAGCCAACGCAGATTCTGAACATGTTGGAGGGGCGCGGCTACCGGGAGGGGCGGCCCGGTGCCCTTGCAATCACCGACCTGGGAGGCGCGCGTACGGTCCTCCATGTACCTCTTGTCAAAGATGAGGCTTCATTTGGTCTCTTCACACTCTATCGTCAGGAAGTCCGCGCCTTCACCGCCAGGCAAACCAATCTGCTACAGAACTTCGCCGCCCAGGCGGTTATCGCGATGGAGAACGCTCGGCTGATCGACGAACAGCGGGAGGCGTTGGAACAACAAACCGCGACGGCGGAGGTGTTGCAGGTCATCAACGCCTCGCCTGGCGATCTCAAGCCAGTGTTCGACGCGGTGCTCGAGCGGGCTTTGCGATTATGCGAGGCTTCCTTCGGAGCTCTGACGTTGTACGATGGGGAGACGATTGAACGGGTGGCGTTGCTGGGACTCCCTCCCGCCTTCGCCGAATACGCCCTGCGCAACCCGCTTACCAAGAACGCCATCTTGGTCGCCCGAGGCATCGCGACCAGGAGACCAGTCCAGGCCCCGGATGTCATGATCGATATGGCAGCCTCACCTGGTGTTCGCGACGCGCTGGTCCAATTAGGCGGTGTCCGCGCGCTGCTACAGGTTCCGTTGTTGAAGGACGGGGAAGTGGTTGGTTTCATCGCCATCTTTCGCGCGGAACCGGGCACGTTCCCGGACAAGCAGATTACCCTGCTGGAAAGCTTCGCCGCACAGGCGGTGATCGCAATGGACAATGCCCGGCTGCTCGAAGAAATTCGAACCGCCCGAGATCACGCCGAAGCGGCATTGCGCGACCTGAAAGCCGCCCAGGCCAACCTCATCCAGGCCGAGAAAATGGCGTCTCTGGGCCAGCTCACCGCCGGTATCGCACACGAAATCAAGAACCCGCTGAATTTTGTCAATAACTTTGCCGATCTTTCGGTTGAACTACTGGCTGAACTCAAGGAAACCGCCGCGCCTGGATTCGCCGCGCTG